>JAFGSU010000372.1 GCA_016934435.1 Candidatus Zhuqueibacterota bacterium
ATGTTCCAGTTGGCTTCGCCCAGGTCGCTGGTGAGGATCGGCACTTCGTCCAACAGCACAAGCATACGATTGCCGCCCAGCCGGTTATACCCGGAACCGCCGCGAATATTGATATTCTCCCCTACCAGGGTAACCCCCGGAACGTATTGCAGGGCTTCGTCAAGCCGCAACAAATTGCGGCGCTGTATGGCCGTCCGGTCCACAACGTTGATGCTGGATGCAGCGGAGGCCAGATTTTCGGGCTGACGCGACCCGGTGATGACCACCTGATTAAGCTCAATCACCGATGAGTTTAACAAAAAAGTGATTTTTTTCACCTGAGCCGGCTTAACTATCACCGTGACGGTATCCGATTTGTAGCCGATATAACTGGCCCGAAGACGATAGGCGTCGGGGGACAGATTCGACAATAGAAAATATCCCTGAACATCGGTCGTTGTGCCCAGAACCGTGCCTTCAATTTGCACGTTGGCGCCGGCCAAGGATTTACGGGTTCGGTTGTCCAAAACCAAACCGCTTATTTTACCTTTCTCCTGGCTGTATGAAAAGAACCAAGTCGATAATAATATGAGTATAGTAAATTTTATAGTTTTTACGGACATTTTGTTCCCTGTTTTTCTCCTACCCTTCATGCCACCGGCCTGATCCGGCATCAACCATATTGGTTCTGTTTTTCTATTCTAACCTTTTGGGACTGCCCACCAATGTGCCGGACCTGGCGTGCACCTGTGTTGTAATCAAACTCCAATCACAATATATATCGACACTATCAGCCACCGGATGGGACTTGTCCAGGGTGACGGGAATGGTTTCAAACGTATAATTGATTGGATCAAATCCATATATCCCGAGTATGTTGCTATAATCCCAATCCTTTCCCTGTTTCCTCCAGATAGCCGCAACCATTTCATAGGTTGCTAATGGTGCGGGCAGATCATAACTTGATTCATCGCCGCGAAATCCGACGCCGCTGTTGGTATAGACCAAATCGCCCAGACCCTGCGGCGGGAAATGCACCAGCGCCACAACACGCACTGATTCCACGTAATCAGGCCGCATGTCCACATTGAGATAGTGAAGACGGCCGGTAATTTTGGATTCCAATAATCCCAGGCCGTGATCGCAACGAATCAGCCAGCCGGTACTCAAAACTACCAGTATAAGGATGTACAATTTTTGTTTCGTCATTTATGAAAACGTTTCCTTAATCATATAAAAGATAAACGACAAATAAATATCAACCAAGCTGATGTAAATCACAAAAAGGCTAGTCTGCAAATTTTTGCATGACTTCCGGTATGGCATCTTTATGCACAGTATAGCACAATATCTTTAACCGGATATAGTCGCCATTAAAGAAGAAATAGCCTTTTACGGCGCCTTTCCAGGCGCTGGCAGCGGAATCTTTTATCAAAAACCAGTCGGCATCGGCAAATCGCTTGTAGCCTACCAGATGCACGCCATGGTCGTCCCGGGAGGTTCTATTATCAAAACGAAATTCCCGGCTATCCTGATCGATGAAAGAAGCGGGAATATCAAAAGTGGGCACAACGGCCAGATCAACTTTGCCGTATTTGCCGGGTTCGGAAACATCCCCGGCGATGGAAATCGAATAGCCCTTTTGAATCGCATCCTTTAAACCGCGATAAAAATCATCCAGAGGCACGTTATAATAACCGTGATCATCCCACCAGTTATCGGGAACAGGATAGGTATTGCGCGTCCAAAACGGATATTTTTTGAAAGAAATAAGCGACACATAGTCGTTCAGCGGCAGGTTGAGCACTTTATGCGAAAAAGTCAATGGCGTAAATGTTTTACCTTCAAAAGTAAACTGCTCCGGCGGAGGCCCCATATAGCGATTTAGGATCATCCTGGTATTGGCAATCACCTGGTCTTCATACCAGACTTCTTTTTCTTTCACATAATTGAGATAGGCGCGCAATTCCCGCAGCATTTTCCGCTCGTCAAGCGCTTTTTGATCGCCGATCAAGCCGGTATATACATCAGCCGGTACGGCGCCATATTTAATCATACGCAAAAACACCGCATTAATCTGCGATCCCGGCGCCACCAACGAATGGCCCTGTTTTTGCACAAAACGGCGCACTTTTTCAACATACTCCCAATAAACCGTGTGCATCCGCGACAGTGGGATGTCACCTCTTCCAAGCCTATGGAGCTCCGATTCCAGCAAAGAGGTGGCGGCAAACGCCCAACAGGTATTGGTGGTGTCCTGAGGGATGGGAGAAAAATGGAATAGCGGCTGATAGTCTTCAATGCGCTGCGGATGTTGAAAACGGGAAAAGTCCAGAGTGAGAATAGTGTCGGGTCTGCCATAGAACGATTTTTCAGGCACATAAACAGCTTGATCGCGCTGTTGCGCCCAACTCAGCGCTATAGTGGATAGTACCAATAGAAAAATAATTTGTCGTCGCATTTTAAATCCTCCTTTAAATTACAACATTTATGAGTTCAAAATTCTATAATAGCCACCAGTAAAAAAAGTCAAATAAATGGAACATAGGCGTACCGATCCGCCATGGCTTGACTGCCGATTTGTACCAGGCCAATGACCGGCAACAGGGTTATGATAAACCAGAGCCATCCGACAAGAAAGTAAGGCGCGTATCGCCGACCAATAGCTGATTGTGATAATCACTGTTATGAGTAACACGAATAAAATTGTTTTATTTTTAGAGAAGGTATCCATTTTCAGAATGTTTTTGAACCCGTAAGACGAACTTGATCTCAAAATATTATTAAGATTTCCATGATGGAGCTTTTATTTTTTAAACGCAGGCAGGCCTGCTCCTTGAAAGCCGCTCATTCAATCATGTACTATTTTTTTCGCTGTGGATAGATACCCTGGAGGGCGCTGTCGAGCATGGCACGGGTTTCAGCGGGAAAATCCTGATCCCTTAGCCAGCGTAAATAATCAGCATCGTTTTTGTGCACCCATTCCAGACTCTTGCCTTTATGTTTACCGAAAGCGATGATGGCTTTACGATGGCGCCAATAAAAGCGGCGGTCTTGCGTGACATATTGATCCTCATCGGTCTGGGCGCAAAAATCGGCCAGCTTGGCGATTTCTCTCGGCAAGTCGGCATACCGAGCCATCTGACCATCCAAAATTTCCACGCTTGCCCGCACATCCATTAGAGCATTGTGGGCGCCCATTAGCTGTTTCTGGCAGTAAAAACGATAGGCGGCGCTCAAATCCCTCGGCTCATATTTATGAAAAATAGTTTGCATGTCAATGGCGCGGCAATGAGACAAATCCAGTTTCAAGCCGCAACGTTCCAGTTCAGCGCTGAGAAACGGCAGGTCAAATCGAATGATGTTGAATCCGGCCAGATCACAGTCCTGCAAAAACGCAAGAACCTGCTCGGCATAATACGAAAACATGGGCTTGTCGCGTACCATTTCATCGGAAATCGTATGTACCCGGGTAGCTTCGGGCGGAATAGGAATGCCGGGATTAACCAGTTCTTCCCACTCTTCTGTTTTACGGTCGGGCGATATGCGAATGAAGGCGAATTGTACGATTCGGTCAATGTGCAGATCGAGACCCGTTGTCTCCAAATCAAAAAAAATCAAGGGTCTCAATAGTTGGAATTTATGCGCGCTGTTTTGCGATCCAAAGTCGAACGATTGTTGCAACGATGCTTCCGGTTTATCACTTGTTTTACGCTTTTTTTGCATTATTGATTATGATCCGTCATTGAGGCGAATAGATAATATACAACTGGAATTTTATTCGTCAATATGTGCGTGTTTAAATTCAGAGGCAACCAGCCAATCCAGTGGCTTATGTTCAGATATAGCCTCGCCGGTATTGAAAATATCCGACCAACCATTTGGAATTCATTAAAGTATTAATTTCATAAGACAAATGCCATAAAATAATTTCAAGCACAAGACGGTTATCGGAATTCGCATCGCTTTCTCACATCATTTCAAAATCAATTGAAATTTTCACATCAGAATAGTAGAAAAAATGGTGTTTTTTATTGAAATTTTAGCTAATTTACTTTGTCAGAATAATGCATAAATTGCTATTCACATTAAATAATTTGATGCTTTTTGCAGTCTTGATGTGCGCATTATATTCTTCATTAATATTCAAGATTTATAAATCAGGCAAATTGGCAAACAGTATAAAGTAAAATTTATTTTGCGAGGACTATATGAATGATCAATTGTCAATGACAGACGATTTCGCGAACCGGCATATCGGACCGGATGCAAAAGAATTAGAACAAATGCTCAAGGTTGTAGGCACCTCGTCGCTTGACGACTTGATGGCTGAAACCATCCCCGCTGATATTCGTTTAGATAAACCTTTATCGATGGGTGACGGCCTTACGGAATATCTATTCTTACAAAACATAAGGCAAATAGCCCAAAAAAACCAACTCTTCAAATCATACATCGGCCTTGGATTTTACGACACCATCACACCGTCGGTCATTCTGCGCAATATTTTTGAAAATCCCGGCTGGTACACGCAATACACGCCTTATCAGGCCGAGATATCACAGGGTCGACTGGAAGCCCTGCTCATTTTTCAGAACGTAGTAAGCGATCTGACCGGTTTGCCGGTGGCCAATGCGTCGCTTTTAGACGAAGCGACAGCCGCCGCCGAATCCATGAGCATGATTCATCGCCTCAACAGCGTAAAAACTAAAGATGCCAACA
>JAFGSU010000373.1 GCA_016934435.1 Candidatus Zhuqueibacterota bacterium
CATCATCGACGCCGTGTCCGCATACCTGTTGCGCAATATGGCGCAAACGCCGTCCCAGATCGCCGCCTTATTTTTTATGGGCGACAGCGGCACCGGCAAAACCTCACTGGCATACCGCATCGGCCATCATCGCAGCGGCGAGCGCGCTACCGTGCGTCTGGACTGCTCCCAGCTGATCGATCCCTGGGGCAGCACCTCGCTACTCGGGAGCTACCCCGGACTGGTCTGGAGCGACCGCAGTTCCTTTCTATCCATCGTGCGCACCAATCCCTATGCCACGTTAATCTTTGATGAAATCGAAAAGGCGCATATGGCCATTATCCGTCTGTTCCTGCAGATTCTCAGTGAGCCCTATTGCATTCGCGATAATCGCGGCGTCAAACTCGATTTTTCCAAAAGCCTGATTATTTTCACCAGCAATATCGGCCATAGCTCCGCCGACCACAAAAAAGTCGGCTTTAGCAAAGAAGCGATACAGGAAAATCAAACGTCCGCCAATGATGATACCAACCATGCCCGAACACTGGTTCGCTATTTCCCGGAAGAGTTTATCGGCCGGCTGAAAAATCACATCTACCGTTTTCAGCCTCTGGATGGGGGTAGCCAGAAAAAAATAATCGAAATCGAGATCGCCCGCCGTGCACACCGGCTCGGTCTCATCGTAGAACCGACAGCAGGGGTGACCGAATTTCTGTTAGAGAAAGCCGATGTCGATCTTTTTGGGGTTCGTTCCATCCACGCCGTCGTCAGCCGATGGATCGATCCGATTTTAGAACAATTGAACGAGGAACATCCGGCCGCAAGCTCGGTATATCGCCTCGTCATAAAAAACAATAAAATTACCAGCAAAAAGCACATCCGATTCCGATAAGGAGGAAACAGCCATGTTACAGCAAAAGAACAAACCGCAGAAAATGGTCAATATCGTCGCCCGCGCCGGATTCGGCGGCAGAATAAGGACACAACTGCCGCTGTCGGACGCCAAGACTTCGACCCCGGACGAATTGCTGGAACAGGTTATCGAGCAAAACCTGTCCGCCACCAACCCGACACAACGCGGCATCGCGCACTCGTTGCAAAACATACGCAACGAATCGGCCTGCGATATCGATATGCGGGTGCATGCATCGTCCGATAAAATCAATATTACCCATCTTCGCAAACACACCGCCATCGAGGAGGAATTAAATCGAAAGGAAATCGAAGATGAGACCGTGGACGAAATCGAACTGGTTGCCGCCAAAGTAGCCATAGGAGGGCGCCATGCCGGGTAATCTCCTGCGCCTGCCGCCATTCAGGCCTTTGGAAGATTATATGCAGAATAATAACCAGGTATTGATCCATGAGGGCATCCTCTACACTCTGCTGCCGGATGCCCTCCCGGGTAGTTCTACGATAAAAAGGATATTAGACCTGAACGCTGAATTTAACCAATATATCAATATCTCATTATCGAATGAAATTGGCGCCCGGCTATTACAGACTCAATGGGATCATGCTAAAGGTCCCATTTCGTCCCTTGATTCGTTGCTGCTTTTATACGAAATCCAGCAGCGTATGCGGGTGATAAATGAGGCGAACACAACTGTGGAGGAGCAGCCCAATAACAACTTAATATTTACAGCCGCCTCCGCTTTAAAAAATCAAATCCGCCAGTCCATTTGCGAAAAATTGCAGGGCAAAAAGGCTGTTCTGTGGCAATTATTCTCACCCGTTGTATGGATCGCCAACGAACAGGTCAGAATCCTCTCAGCCGCCATGAACGGTGAAATAAGCGCCCCCCTCGAACAACTGTTGGATATTTCTGCGAAAAGGCGACGGGGCTTGCGTTACGCTTTCAATCTTGGCCGTGAAATATCCCATCTGCAGTCGCAATCCCGGGCACAGGACAAAAAAGAAACGCAAGAAGAAAAAAAACTGACCAAAGAAATAAAAAAGCAATCCGGGCGGCTGAAAAAAATGCTTTGTAACGGTACGGTTACAAATTCAAGTGTCGACCTGAAACGGCGTTTTTATCTACAAACAGACCGAATCGTCAAAGAAATCGCTGAGCAAGCCTTGAATGCTTCTCAGGACAGCTTGAGACAGTTGATGGTTTATTATGATCAAGCCAGGCAGAATGTTGTACTCGAATCCTTTAAATGTGGTGATTTCGAGACGCGACGTCTATCCGGGGGTGAGTATCTGTTCGGAGTACATACCGGGTGTTATTTCATGCAGCAGAGCTACCGCTCAAAAACATTTTTGAAATTCCCCAACGCCCTGGTGGCAGTGATCCTATCGAATGCCGACATCCGGCAATATTCCTTTATTAGGTCTCTACCGCATCCCGTGGTGGTCAATAGTTATGGCCCGCATCCCTTTTTGCGCGACAGGCATATGGCATTCCAATCCATTTGTATGGGTAATACCGCCATCGAGGATTATGCCATGCAGCAAGCATCTTTGCCGGAAAGGATTCTGAACCTGCTGTTTAAAGCCGCGCAGGTTATGCGCAGCGGTCACAACAGCGAGAATGAATGCACCTATTATCACGCTATCGACAAAGACATTTTTAATCCTCTCAGAGTGGATAAGAGTGTAGTCGATAAAAATCCACAAGCGTATGTTTCTTATTACTCGAGGAGTCAGAATGATGAATGATGAAAAGCTCACCCATACCGCGCCGGATACAGCTACTTCATCGGGCGCTTCCATTGTGAAACAGGGCGCCCTGCGTCGGGCCGATTCAGACACCCTGATCTTGTCCGACTATGCCGCTGCCAAACTGGCCGTCTACGCCCGCGAGGCCGCATCGGATGAATTTATGGTTTTGCTGCTGGGCCGTACAGGGGATACCAATATCGTTCGCGATATCTATCTGCTCAAGGATCAGAAAATATCCATGGCCAGCGTCGAAGTCTCGGGGCATGCCATCAACCTCTCCATGTGGGATTTGGAGGATCGCTATGGCGACGAATTCGCCATTTTGGGGTGGGGACACGGGCACGGCCGCGGCGCTGTTTTTCACAGCGCTATCGATAATAACAACAGCGAATCGGTCTTTCTCGACGAATTGGCGCCTTTGCGTATCATCGAAGGCGAGGTCACCCTCCGGCTCACTCCAGATGCGCACCTGCCCCATTGTTTTACCCTTGGTGAACATGGTATCATCAAGATATCCGGTGAAGGCGCGCACAAAGACCTGTTGCAAAAACTGGTGGTGGAAAAAGTTCACCCGGTCTACCAGGGCTCCATCTATAGCCTGGTGACCAACGTAGACCATGAGTATTATGCCGAACGCTTTACCAAGACTTTTTGTCACCACTGTGACCATATCGCCGTTGAACATCAACAAATCAACGTGGTGATTGGTAGGACGAAAAAGCATTTTCACCTCGATGAAGAGGCCCTGCGGGCGGAATTCAGAGAAAAAACCAGCCCCCGCTGGACTAGTTATTTTAACTGGCAAAAGAATGACCAATATTCTAGCTGGTCCGATTATAATGACCACTGGCGGCACAATAGCGATGGTTACAACAATCCCGGCATCATCATCCACCAAAAATGGCCGGAAGAAAAGAAAAATGAGGAGTAGAAAAGAGCGCATCCGGCTAATCGGTGCGTTCCTATTTTCGTTGGATCAATATCAATCAAGAGGAATAGATGGACCGCGTTAATCGACAAAGACTGATCAGCGGCTGGCGCCAGGGATTGGTTGCCTCCGCCTCCATCGATGTATTGACGGATTCCTGCACACCACCGTTGTTGACCGAATCCTTTCTGCTGGGTTCTGTTTTGCTGGGCATTGGCCAATTGCGCATTCTGGGTCATCCCCATACCGAGACTTTGATCGGTCGTATGCAGAGCTATGCCGATGCCATCCAATCGAGCGCCCGGTTTCTCGCTTTAAACGATTTAGGTCCGGACAATGAGCAAGGAGAGGAGAATCTGCGTTATCGCGCCGATTTCAGACATGGTCCGCCGACGGAGCCGTCGCAACAGGGGGAGAGCCCGACCCGGACAGCATGGGGCCGCCTGTCCGGTGCTCGGGCGATCTGGGGGATCGGCGCTCCGTCGGCGGCAATGGCCTTGGATAGAAGCGAGGGGGACGCTTCTTCCCAATCCGATGACGATGCCGGTCTCTCCCTGCTGCTGGCCGGGGCTTGCCTGTCGGAAATCGTGCGGCTGCTAATTCCCCTGCCGGCCTGGACCGACAGCCCCCTGTTCGGCCCGATTCAATTTCCAGCTGATCCCGAAACACCGCGCCCGTATATCCCCGAGCAAATCGAGTCCCTGGCCATGATCGGCGCCGGCGCCATCGGCAACTGGTTTGTATTCGGGCTCCTGCACGACCCGCTGGCGCAAAAACAGCCCCATCTCTTTCTGGTGGACGATGATGAGGTGCAATGGAGTAACCTGAATCGTCAGGTTTTGTTTACCGCCGAAAACGTGGGCCAATCCAAAGTAACAGCCATGCAGGAAAAACTCGATCTGCTCGGCTGGCAGCGGGTGCAGGCCCTGCATCGGAGAATGGAACATCCGCAGTTTTTCCAATCTCTCGGTCTTCATCCGGATTTGCTGGTGTCCTGCCTCGACAACTGGCGGACGCGGGCCCTGGTCAACGACGCCGCTCTGGAAGCGGGATTGCCCCTGTTAAACGGTGGCTCCGATCCGTACTCGGCCAATGCCCATTTATATCTGCCCGGCCGTTCAGCCTGCCTAAATTGCACGATGAAACTGCGGCAGCGCGCCGAAGATGAAGTCGCCCCTCAATCCTGCGCCGCAGCAGACCCGAGCGTGGTGTTCACCAATATGATAGCCGCCGGCATGATGCTGTGGCAATTGCGTCACCCACCCAAAATGGATCAGGGATTGCTGGCCTACGATTTAACCCTTTCGGAACGCATCGGCCGGATGGAGCTGTTCAGCCGGGAGGAGACATGCAGGTGCAGGCGGCCGATTGCGGCGGGTGTGGAGGTGAAAAATAGCTATTCGAAAAGTGTCTAGTTGTGAGAATTGGGAGTGGAACCGTCATTTGGGATCACCTTTTCAAGATTATTGATTAAGTATGGTTTAAGCCCAAAAAACAGGTTGAGGATGTTAAGCTCAAAATAAAATATAAATTTTTCGTTATTACTTTTGAGGTCGTCGAAAATGGTTGTGACCGCATGGCCCCCTCATCCTGTCCTTCTCCCCCTTGAGAAACGGAGGGAGAAGGCACTACTAACGTCGAATCTATACATTTTTTGGGCTTTTGGGACAACCTCGGAAAGGATGAGGGGGTTATACCGTTGCTTGATAATCGTTACGAGCTTTTATTGTACTTTTCGGACACCCCCATGCAGCCTCGCGAATGCCGCCCTCGAATACTATCCATCCATCTCTCGTTTACGTTCCACTTCGCCCCGTCCCGATCCTCTCCCCCACCTTCAAAAACGTCTCATAGCCCTCGGCCGTATTCTCGATTAAATCAGCGGAAAATGTGAGGGTATGCGGTCGGAATACCAACACGATGGTGGAGCCGCCATACTTGAAGTAGCCTTTTTCCTGAAATTTCACAGCATGTGACCCTGTAAAGGTTTGCACAATGCTTCCAACGCCAAAGGCGCCGATCTCCACCATGGCCACCTTTCCCAGCAGTGGATTCCGCATCAGGGTCAGGGCGCGCTTGTTCTCCGTAAAAACGCTGATCCGGGAGGCCAGGGCAATGGGATTGACGCTGTGATAAAAACCGTTTATCAAGCGGCTTGTCAGGATTTCGCCGTCACAGGGGAAATGAAACCGATGATGATCCGCCGGACAAAGCCGGATTACCGCCAGCGAACCGTTCAAGAAATCGCCGGCGGCCATTTCCAGCAATGCCGACAGGGTGAATGACCTGCCTTTAACCGGCACAACGGTATCTTGCTCGATACGGGGATAAACCAGCACACGGCCGTCCGCCGGCGAAATAACGGCTCGGGGTGCATCATCATACGGCCGGCTCGAGGGTTTTAAGCGACGAGTAAAAAAATCATTAAAGCTAACGAACGAATCTAAAGGTTGTAATACTTCTTCGGTATCGATCTTCAGTTTATCGATGAAGCTGCGGATTTGCCGGCGAGAGCGGGCTGAATCGCAATAAAGACCCATCAGATGGGAAAAAATACGGCGCCGAAAGAGCAAAAAAGAAAAAACAGCGCGCCCGACCCGATGATCATACGCCCACTTCATTAGGCGGCCACCCAGGACGATTTCCTGACAAAGCTCTTTTGAGCCCCGTCTGCGATAAAAAATTTGAGACTGTTTGCTGCTCATGATAGCGTCATTAATATCCGGATTTTTTACCTCAAACACAAGGAATTCTTACGATGAGCGGTTGTGTTCACCGGGCAAAACACCGATTAGGTGTAGAACCTGAATCGAGCATATTCCGATCCCGGCATGACATGATCCACGGGTATACCCAGATGGTGATAGTGGTATTTTGTACGATAGATCGGATCACTCATATCGCAAGGCCACAATAGGATCCATGCGCGCCGCTTTCAGCGCCGGCCAGAAACCGAACACTAATCCGACAGCCGTACAAAATATCAATCCGACCACAGCCCAGACCAGAGGAACGTTGGCGGAAAAACTGGTCAGGATGCTGACGACGTTGCCCAGCCCGAATCCCACCATGACGCCGATAATGCCACCGATGTTACAGAGGATCATGGCTTCGAGCAAAAACTGCATCAAAATATTTTTCTTTTTGGCGCCCAGCGATTTGCGGATGCCAATCTCCTGAGTGCGCTCTGTGACTGAAACGAACATGATGTTCATGATGCCGATACCGGCCACGACCAAAGCGACGATGCCGATGACAAACGATCCGACCTTGATGCCCGAAGTTACCTGGTTGAAGGTTTTTATCTGACTGTCATTGGTAAAGATAGTAAAATCGTCCTCCTGACCCGGTTTCAGTCCCCGCAAATTGCGCATGAGGGCTCGGGTTTCGGCGATACAATCATTAAGCAATTCCGGTCGCGCCGCCCGTACGGTAATATTCACCGACCTTTCCCGGCCGAAATTGTCGCGGTCGCCGTAGATAGTCTGAAATTTGGAGATGGGAATGATCATATAATTATCAAAATTGCCGCCGAGAGCGGATTTTTTCCCCTCCAGGACTCCGATCACTACGAATTTCCGGCCTTTGATCTTGATCGTCTTTTGCAGCGGGTCTATCCAGGGGAACATTTTTTCCGCCACCGCATGTCCTAACACCACAACGCTGCGACCGACCTTGACGTCTTCATTGGTGAGATTCCGCCCCAGACGGACATAATGGGTATTGTTCTCCGGATATTCCGGTGTGCCGCCGCAGATGGTCAGGTTCTGATTGGTTTCAATATCCTTGTAGCGCGCCTGATGGCCAAAGCTCCACAATTCCGCTCCGACCAGGTCGGCGGTCTTAACCCGTTCCCGTATCGCATTTGCATGCTCGACGGTGGTCGGTCGTCGCGCCATAATCTTGCGCATCTCTTCCTCGCTGATGGGCCCGCCGGCAGCCCACTTTTGCACCTGGAAGGTTTGCGTCCCCAGTACGCTCATCTCCTTTTCTATGGTAGTCTGGATCACGGAAATACCGGTCATGACGGCGATGATCGAAGCGACGCCCGCGATGATACCTACCAGGGTAAGAGACGACCGTAATTTATGCGCCCGGATGGCGCTAATGGCCATTTTTAATGCTTCGATGATATACATACTTTTCTCCACATGCAAAATTCTGTCGACCGGCCCTGATTGCAGCGACGAGGCTAATCGCCCTTCTTTTTATGGCTGTTCCATCCTACTCATACCGCAACGCATCGATGGGATTCATCCTGGAGGCCCGGAATGCCGGGATAATGCCCGACAGCACCCCGACAACCACGGATACCAGCAATGCCACGATGACGATGCCGATGGACACGGTGGCCGGCAGCACCGTCCTGTTGATCAGCTCAGTCACGCCGAACGACAGCAAAACACCGATCAATCCCCCGATTAAACAGATGGCGGATGATTCGACCAGAAATTGCACCAAAATCGAGCGGCGCTTGGCGCCGATGGCCTTGCGGATGCCGATCTCCCGCGTCCGCTCGGTCACCGAGACAAACATGATATTCATCACCCCGATTCCCCCCACGAACAACGAGATGCCGGTAACAACCAATCCGATCAGGACGACCACGCCCATGACGTTATTGTAGGCGTTCATCAGGCTGTCCATGGTGTTGATGGCAAAATTATCCCCTTCCATGGGATTGAGCTTGCGGATTTTGCGCATTTCGCCCACCAGTTCAAAACGGAAATCCTCCATCTCTTCCTGGCCGGGCGCTTTAACGGCGATATCGAATTGCCGGTTGCTGCCGCCGAACACTTTGAGAAAAGTAGTGACCGGCACGAAAATTCTGCGATCAAAATTCGGCCCGCCAAAGAATCCGGAGCTGCCCTGTTTTTCCATCACTCCAACGACGCGGAAATTGTATCGCCCGATTTTGATCCTTTTATACATGGGATCCACATCCTTGAAAAGCTGCTCCTTGATTTCCGATCCGATGACACAAAAATATTTTTTAAACTGCACGTCGATGGTGGTGAAAAAGCGGCCGTACTCGGGGACGGCAGAGGCGACAATCGTCTGCTTTTCCGTCGTACCAATAATCGGAATCCCCTCCAGCACCCTGGAACGGTATTTTACGCTCTGCCTGCTTCCTGTGGATGGATTCACAGCAACGGCACGCTTTAGCCTTGTTTCCAGCTTTTCACTCTCTTTAAAGGTCACATTCGGCCGGTTGCGAAACTCGAAAAAATTGCCGGTGAATATCCACGGCATCCGCGATACATAAAATACATCCGAACCGATGGCTGAAATGCTCTCCTTGAAATTGTTGCCCAAACCGTTGGCCACGGTCATCGTCGTCACCACCGCCACAATGCCGATGATGATGCCGAGCGTTGTGAGGATACCCCTGGTCTTGTTCGCCTTGATGGCGGCCAGAGCAATCAGAAAAGATTCTCTGTACTCGGCTATTGAGCGCATAGGACTTTCCTTTTACTTCTTTTTATCCTGTCTTGTTGACCCCGAGAGTGAATGAAGATGTCTGTCGCGTTTTTTGCGGCCTCATCGTTCCGCACGTATTCCCCAGATTCGGTGTTAACCTGCGAATTGAACTGAAAATGTTCCACCCACAGGTTTACTTTATTACCCTGCAGGCACCAAATCGGTGTATTTGATTTGATTGAGGCAACATGATAAAAATCATGCCGATTACTTCAATTTTTACTTTTTCAACAGTCTTCAAAGGTGGACATCAGACCATGGGACTCATTGATTACTTTTTTGGATTATCCACAACCACCGGCGAACCATTCTGCAGCGTCTGACTGATGGCGCGATAACTGCCGGTGACAATTTCATCCCCCTCTGCGATGCCGTCGAGAATTTCTATATAGGTTTCGCTCTGGATGCCGGTTTTAACCTGCCTGGCGTTGGATACGCCGTTTTCAACCACAAAAACAATTGGGACGAAACCGTCCTTATCGGGCACATAGGGCGGTTTTTCCAGACTATCGGCCTCTGCCGGCGCTTCGCCCTCCCCGGCCTCTGGCGGTTGTAGTTGCTGCAGCGTGCGCACCGTGACCGATTGAATCGGGATGCCTAACGCCTCGGGTTTGACTTCGGTGATGATATCGGCGCTGGCGGTCATGCCCTGGCGCAGCTCTTTGCCGGGATCGGCAATGGCGATCTTGACCTCGAATTCCGTCTTTTGCTCGGTGGTGCCCGATCCGGAGATTTTGGCGCTGTTGGCGATTTCACTGACCGTGCCGGTAAACAGCTTATCCGGCAGGGCGTCCACCTCGATGGCGGCGCTGTCGTTCAGAGACACGCGAACGATATCATTCTCATCTACATTCACCAGTGCTTCCATGCTGCTGAGGTTGGATATGATCATGATCACATCCTCCTGAAATTGCGACCCCAGCGCGATCTCCCCCACCTCCTTATTCAGGGTGCTGATGGTTCCGGACATGGGCGCATAGATGGTGGTTTTCGACAGATCATCCCTAGATTGCTTCATGGCAGCGCGCGCCTGATCCACCTGCTCCAGCGACGATTGATAGCGCGCCTTTTCCACCTGAACCGCGGCATAGGCCTGGTCCAGAGCCGCGCGCGATTCCAGTTGCCGGTCATATAGTTCCTTTAGACGGATATAATCCTTTTCCGCCCGCGTCTCATTCTCCTTCACCACCTGAGCGTTTGCCTCCACCGACCGCAGATTCGCCTCGGCCTGTTCCAGCGCAGCGGCATAGCGCTCCTTTTCAAGTTGCACTAACAGGGTGCCCTTTTCCACCCAATCGCCTTCTTTCACGGGTAAAATGGTTATCTTGCCGGCGACATCGGCGCTGATTTTCACCTGCGTCACCGGCTGAATCCGGCCGGTGGCGGTGACAGTCTCGACGATCTTTTTCAAGCCCGCCTTCTCCGTCTGCACCGAATTGGCTTGATCTCCGTTTTTCCCGCTCGAAAATATGATAATAAAGATCAGGATTACGACAACAACAATGACGCCGATAATGCGTTTCTTCTTCTTTGTCATGGTTCTCCTCGGTATTGAATTGAATAGAATAATCAATTGGATTATTTAACAATGACAATAAAAGCAAGCTATATTTTCATTTACGGATTTTTTTACCTGAATGTTACAGGCATGTGGTAGTAAGAAGAAATAACATTTTTGAATGATGCTGGATAAGGGAGGTGAGCAAGGGAATAGAAAATTTGGAATGCTGAATGAAAAAACTGACTATGATGGCAATGTTGCGGAAGCACACAAGCCGGAAGGGGACATTGTTTTACTGTGAACGGTGGTTGAAGGCGCCGGTGCAAAAATGCGATGGTGAACAGTATGCCAGAGACAAAGGCACGCCTCAAGGAGTTGTAATCAGTCCTCTGCTGACCAATCTATATCTGCATGAGGCCTTTGACCAGTGATTGGCATCGACACAGGAGCTCATTGTTTTTGAGCGGTATGCCGATGATATCATCACCCACCGCCAGGTTTGAATATACCTGGGTAGTGGTCACACTGGCATTCCCCAACAGCTTTTGTATCTCATATATTGGCACACCTTTCTTGACCAGAGATGTAGTAAAAGTATGCCGCAGATGATGAAAGTATACCTGGCATCAAGTCCCAATCTGCGTATATACTCTTTAAACCGATGCTGTATATAGTTCTCATATAACCGGCCGCCGTTTTAATTGGTAAAAAAATAGCCGCCAATGCTAAACCGGTTATGCAGGATTCCATAGACAGGATCATTCATGGGAATGACTCTACCCTTATCGTCCTTGATCGTAAAGTGTTCCTGGTCGGGAACCCTGATCATCCGTTGATCCATATCAACATCAACCCATCTCAGGTTAATGACCTCTCCACGTCTCATGCCTGTATTCAGTGCAAACAGCGCCAGTTCGCATAACCATGCTTCACATATACCTTCCAGTAAAGTAATCTGATCTGTTCCTGTAAGACAAACAGGATCCAATCTGGCTATCTTTAATTGTTGGACATTTGTCAAGGGATTGTTAGTGAGTAGTCCCCATTGCTTGGCCACATAAAAGGTAGCCCTACAAGTCCGCAGATCAATGTTGACGGTCGTAGGACAGACGACTTGTAATCTGTGGACTTTAAAGCGTTCAATATCAGCAATAGTAATTTTATCCAGGTACATATTCCCGACCGCTTGCAGTAGCCAGGATAGAGCGCACCGGTCGTTCTCTGTACTTTTGGCTGCTTTGTTAATGCTGGAATATGCCAGGAGATTCGTGATGAATGGTTGCAGGCGTTGGCGCTTTATGCCGTATTCATCTTGATTGAGTGAGGATGCAAATTTAAGGGATAATATGTTAAAGACCTTGCGCCTATGGCGGAACGCTTAAAACCAACTGAGCTAACCGCCCTTGCAAAACATTCAAAGATCGAATATTATCCCTTTACTCGCAACAAAAAAAAGAATCCCCCCCGTCTTGATCCATGAACGAGGCGCTCAGGTTGATTGCCGGTCGCTGCTCTTGCGTTTTGGCCTGTAAAAAATCGCCCAGGGGATAAAAATGCAATAGCCGATAATCAAAATTAGCGGCGCCAGGGTCAACGATGTAAAACCACTCACCGGCGGCTGTGCCAGGAAATAATATCCAATGATAATGACGAGCAGAGCCACGGCAAAAATCTGATAGTTGCGTTTATCGTCATCAAAAAAGACAGCTCGCCTTGTTACTTTTTTCCGCGTCATTTTGGTTCGTTTTTCTTTCATAGCACAAAAATATACACAGAATAACGCTTTTAGTCAAGCAAATTTTGATAAAGCTTGATTTTAAGCTTGATTATCACTAATTTTATGCACAATAAAAACAGTAAAATGGAGGCACTCATGAAAAGCTGGTGGAGTCGAAGAGAATTTTTTAAAGTTGGTGCGCTTTCGGCATTGGCGGCTCCGGCGGTCAGACGAGCCGTGGCCCAAACGGCGACCAACTATCGTCCCATCATCGTCTGCAGTCGCGGCGAGGGCTGGGGCGAAAAAGTGCTGCAGCCGGCCTGGCAGCTCTGGCTCAAGAAGAAGAACATGCTGGATGCGGTCGAAAAAGGCGCCAATGTGGTTGAACTGGATCCCGAAGACGGGAGCGTGGGCTATGGCGGCTATCCCAACGAGGACGGCGTGGTGGAACTGGATGCCTGCGTCATGGCCGGCCCAGGGCATCGATGC
>JAFGSU010000374.1 GCA_016934435.1 Candidatus Zhuqueibacterota bacterium
GATTTAGCCATTCTGAAAATCGAGGGCGATAATTTTCCCTATGTACATTTAGGCGATTCCGATGACGTCCTCATCGGCGAATGGGCCATTGCCCTGGGCAATCCGTTCGGTTTGTTCGATATCACTTCAAAACCTACCGTAACGGTGGGCGTTATCAGCGGCAAGGATCAGGATTTTGGCCGCCAGGATAACGACCGCGTCTTTGAAGATATGATGCAGACGGATGCCGCTATTAACGGCGGTAACAGCGGCGGCCCCCTGGTTAACTGCAACGGCGAGGTGATCGGCATTAATACCTGGATCATATCGGGCAGCATGACCATGTCCGCCAGCATCGGGCTCGGATTCGCTATTCCCATCAACCGCGTCAAGCGCATCCTGACCGATCTGATCAATTACGGTCAGGTGGACCGCACCTACTGGACCGGCATCCAGTATGAAGCGCTCACACCGCTGGTGGCGCGCTATCTCGGCCTGCGCAGCAAAGACGGCGCCATTATTTCCGATGTCAAAGAAAACAGTCCGGCCGAGAAAGCCGGTTTGCAGGTGGGCGATGTCATTATCAGTATCAACAGTAAGGATGTCAACACATTTGAAGATGTGCGAACCATAACCGATGATCTCGATCTTAAGAGTGGCGATGTTCTAAATTTTCGGGTTTATCGGGAGCGCCGGTTTCTCAACATCCCGGTGCGGTTGGAGGCGCATCCCGATGTCTACCAGAGGTCGAAACGATGATCAAGCGCTATACTCGCCCGGCAATGGGGGCTGTCTGGAGCGACGAAAATAAATACCGCTCATGGCTGCAAGTTGAGATTGCCGTCTGTGAGGCACAGGCGGAATTAGGGCATATTCCAGCCGATGCGGTGACGGCGATTAAAAAACACGCCGATTTCTCCGTGACCCGCATCGAAGCCATTGAGGAAGAAGTGAAGCATGACGTCATCGCTTTTTTGACCAATGTAGCCGAGTACGTCGGCGATGAGGCGCGCTATATACATCTGGGCATGACTTCTTCCGATCTGCTCGATACGGCTCTGGCGCTGGTCGTCCGGGAGGCCGGCGCCATCCTCATTGAAGATGTGCAAGCTATCCGAAAGGTTCTTCGCGAACAGGCGCTGGCTCATAAAAATACCGTTTGTATCGGTCGCAGCCATGGCATTCATGCCGAACCGACCAGTTTTGGTTTCAAGTTCGCGCTGTGGTACGACGAAATGGGGCGCAACCTCGGTCGTTTGCAGTCGGCCATGGAAGCCCTATCCGTCGGCATGATCTCCGGCGCTGTGGGTAATTACGCCTACATCGATCCTCGCATCGAGGAATTGGCCTGCGCCAGATTAGGATTGCGGCCGGCGACTATTTCCACCCAGGTTATCCAGAGGGATGTGCATGCCGAATTCCTATCAGCTCTGGCGTTATGCGGCGCAACGCTGGAAAAAATCGCGGTGGAAATTCGCCATCTGCAGCGTACCGAGGTGCTGGAAGCCGAAGAGCCGTTCGCAGCCGGGCAAAAGGGCTCCTCGGCCATGCCCCATAAAAGGAATCCCATCGGGTGCGAAAATATTTCCGGATTGGCCAGACTCTTGCGCAGCAACGCCCTCACTGCTGTGGAGAACATCGCTCTCTGGCATGAACGCGATATCAGCCACTCTTCGGTTGAGCGGATTATTTTTCCGGATAGCTGCATTCTGCTCGATTACATGCTGGCCCGCATGACCCGGATTCTGACAAATCTGGCCGTTTATCCCGAACGAATGCAGAAAAATGTGAGACTGACCGGTGGATTGATTTTTTCGCAGGCGATACTGTTAGCATTGACGCTTAAAGGGATGAGCCGCGAACAGGCTTATAAAATCGTACAGCATCATGCCATGCGATGCTGGCGCGAGGAGCTGGACTTGAAAGCTGAGCTCAAAGCCGATAAATCGGTTCTTAAATTCTTGACTGCCAAAGAAATTGACAGCTGTTTTGATGAACGGGTGGGATTGAAGCAGATGGATTACATCTATCGCAAAGTGGGCATCGCAGAATGAACAAACGATTCACCGTTTACGAGCCCTTTAAGCGGTGGCTTGATGCGATCTGACGTGCAGGCCAAAAACCTGAAGGGTGATTGAAACTGAATGGTTCTTTTTTTGCGACCGCCTCTGTAACGGCACTGATAGGAGACAAAAATTGAAAAAGAAAAAAATTTACGAGGGCAAGACGAAAAAGCTCTACGAATGCGAAGACGAAGCGGAATTAGTACAGGAATTCAAGGATGATGCTGTTGCTTCAAGCAAGGCCAAATCGCATAGTGTAAAAGGAAAGGGCGCCTTGAACTGCCAGATTTCGGCACAGGTATTTCGCTTCCTCGATAGTTATCACATTCCGAATCATTTTATTCGCGAGTTGTCCGATAAAGAGATGCTGGTGAAAAAGCTCGCAATGATCCCGGTGGTGGTGATGGTGCGCAATGTGGCTGCTGGCTCACTGGTAAAGCGTTATGGCATAGCGGAGGGTAGAGAGCTGGAATGTCCCATCATCGAGTATTATCTCAAAGACGATGAGCGCGATGATCCGATGATCAATGAGGATCATATTATTTCCTTTGGCCATGCCACCTCCGAAGAGATCAAAGAAATGCATCGCATGGCCTCCAAAATCAATGCGGTTTTGAGAGCATTTTTCCGGCGTCGCGACCTCAAGCTTGTGGATATCCGTCTGGAATTTGGACGGCTGCATGGTAAAATCCTGCTTGCCGACGAACTGAGTCTGAACACCTGCCGAATCCAGGATTTGCAGCACATGGATCATGGCATCCTGGATGGCGATAACAAACATATCCAGGATCTGTTGTATGAAATCCGCGACCGTATATTTTTAAGCTGAAATCGCCATGAATAGAAAAATAAAAATTAAAAAGCCAAGACGGCCGCGACGGCAGCGCAGCTATGTCACCGTACCCAATCTGTTCACGGTGCTGAACATCCTCTGCGGTTTTCTATCGGTGCTGCAGGTGCTCTCGAGTCACTATGTCAATGCGGCCTGGCTCATCTGGCTGGCGGCTATTTTCGATGCACTCGACGGGCGCATCGCCAGGGCTTCCGGCAGAAGCAGCGAATTCGGACTGCAGATGGATTCGTTGAGCGATGTTGTATCATTCGGGCTTGCGCCATCGGTCCTGGTCTATCAGGTTCAGCTGCATAAACTGCATCCGCCCGTCGGTATGATCCTCGCCTTTTTCCCCTTGCTCTTTGCCGCCTTTCGGCTGGCGCGGTTTAACGTCATCACCATGCAGAGCGGCAAGGGCAAGGACTATGTCGGACTACCGGCTCCATCGGCGGCGCTCACCCTGGCCGGGCTCATTATCCTTTATTTCGATACGCATTGGGAATTCCTGATGCGGTTTCTCGTGGTATTGGTGCCGCTGGTCGGATTGTTGATGGCCAGTTCCATCCGGTATGAGGGATTCCCTCGCTTCAACTTTAAGGAAAAAGGCGCCAACCGGATACGATTGGTCGTATTTCTGCTGTCTCTGGCCGCGTTTTTTATCTACCCGCAGTATATTCTGTTCCCTTTTTGCATCCTATTCATTATTGCAGGGATCGCGCGCGCCTTACTCAAAATGTTTCAGGAGGAGGATGCGGATATCGCCATCATCCCGGAAGAGGAACCAACCGTGAGCGATAACGAAATGACGCAGTAATAGCCGAGTTACTATCTTTATATTATTGATTCTGTATCCGTTCTAAAAACTATCTGTCAATCTCCGATTCGGTACCTGCAGGTTCATTAGATAATCCTGTGGGTGGCGTATCTTCAGTTGCGTACGCGGATGAACACCGAATCTGGGTCCGTACAATCATTCATTCAACACAAACAACATAATTGTTAAATAAATCAAAGGATAACCTATCTATGAGAAGTCGACTTTCCATTGGCTGGGTATTGCTGGCGGTTGTATTAGGCGCTTTGATGGGGTCAGCCCTGGGGGAAGTCATTGGTCTGATTTTACCGGATGGCGTGGTAAAAGAGTTTTTTCTGCGTTCCATAAGTTTCGGCATAGATCCGACACCTATCAATCTGGTCATCATCACGGTTACTTTCGGTTTTACCTTCAAGTTAAACATCATCGGTGTTATCGGTATCATCATCGCGGCGTATATTTTCCGCTGGTATGCCTGAACAATTTGCTTGCAATTCTTTTAAAAGAGCCATATATTATTAAATAGAGTCCGGAGGCGGGCGTGTGTCCTGTTGATGGTGCCGCCCGAGTATTGTTGGAGCGGGCAACCTCCAGTGGATTGAATAGGTCAATAGAAGCTGGCTTGTTATTTAGGCGAAAGCGTAAATGGGAGCCATTATTTTTTTGTTAACGTTCTTATAGTTACGTGAGGTTTTCTTATGCTTCCCGGTATCGGCATGGACGAGATGATCGTCATTCTCGTACTTGTCCTAATTCTTTTCGGTTCAAAACGTCTTCCGGAACTGGCTCGTGGTATAGGCAAAGGCATGCGCGATTTACGCAAGGCAGCGGAGGAGGTTAAGCGGGAGTTGGATATCACGGATGATCTAAAGTAATCATTTTTTTTTGGAGGTATACATGGGCATCGGCCCCACAGAACTATTTGTAATCATTTTGCTCGCAGTTGTACTTTTTGGCGCCCGCAAAATCCCCGAACTGGCACGCGGCGTGGGGGAAGGTATTCGCGAATTCAAGAAAGCCGCTCGCGATGCCAACGAATCGGAAAAATCGGACGATAAAAAACAGCAAATAAAAGCGCCGGAAGATAAAAACTGATGAAACCAACCGATCGATGTCGAGGAGACGCCGATTGGGGAGTGGATACAGACAACGGCCGCCTTGCTGAATTTTTACCGTGAGATGAGTCCGCCGAATAACACCGTATTTAGGTTCAAACCCTTGGCATGAAATGAATGTTGCTTTCAGCGATTTTGACGCCATAAAAAAGAGTCTTACCCAGGGTGAATTGAACTGTGCTGACCTGACGCAGATGTATCTCGATTATATCCGGCAAGGCGCTCAGGTCAATGCTTTCATTTCGGTTTTTGACGAACAGGCCCCCGGGCGAGCGATGGACATTGACCGCAAACGCCGGCACCATAAAGCCGGTCCGCTGGCAGGCATGGTTCTGGCGATCAAAGATAATCTGGTTATGGACCAGGGGCGGACCACCTGTGGATCGAATATCCTGCAGTCTTTTACCTCTCCGTACGACGCCACCGTCATTCAAAAGCTAACAGACGCGGATGCTATTTTCATCGGCAAGACGAATATGGACGAATTCGGCATGGGGTCGTCCAATGAGAATTCAGCCTTTGGTTTGGTCAGAAATCCCCATGATGGGCAATATGTACCCGGCGGCTCCTCCGGCGGTTCTGCGGCGGCGGTCGCGGCGGGATTCTGTACCGCAGCGCTCGGCAGCGATACCGGCGGTTCCATCCGGCAACCGGCTGCATTTTGCGGTCTGGTGGGTCTCAAGCCTACCTATGGCCGCGTTTCGCGATACGGGCTGGTGGCGTTCGCATCGTCGCTGGATCAGATCGGCCCGCTCACACGTTCCGCCGGCGACTGTGCCGAACTCCTGCAGGTTATCTCCGGCCACGATATCCGCGATGCGACTTCCATGGATGAGCCGGTTCCCGAGTATGCTTCTTTTCTGCGCCGGGATGTAACCGGGTTGCGCGTGGGTGTGCCCGGGGAATATTTCGACGAGGGGGTGGATGCGGGCGTACAGAAAAGCGTCAAAGCGGCCATAGGCTTTTTGCAGCAATCGGGGGCGCAGGTCGTCGATATCTCGCTGCCGCATACACCCTATGCCATCGCGGCCTATTACATCATCGCCAACGCCGAAGCGTCCGCCAACCTTGCCCGGTTTGATGGCGCCCGATACGGATTCAGGGCCAAGGCGCCCTCGGATCTGGAGGCGCTCTATGTAAAAAGCCGTTCCCAGGGATTCGGCGCCGAAGTAAAACGCCGTATCATGCTGGGGACCTTTGTGCTATCCAGCGGCTATTATGAAGCCTATTTCGGTAAAGCGCAAAAAGTGCGCACACTCATCCGGCAGGATTTTGCCCGCGCTTTTGAAAAAGCAGACCTGTTGCTGGCGCCCACCTGCCCGACCACCGCCTTCAGGATCGGTGAAAAGTTAGATGATCCTTTAACCATGTATCTGTCGGATATTTTCACCGTCTCGGTTAATCTCGCCGGTTTGCCGGCTCTTTCAGTGCCGTGCGGAAAGGATCAACAGGGGCTACCCATCGGGTTGCAGCTGATCGGAAACCATCTTCAGGAAGGCGGATGTTTGCGCGTGGCCGATTTTTTACAGCGTCACTATCCGCCATCTGCGCCGTCGGAATACATCCCTTCGGCCGCCGGAAAAAACGACAAAGAGGCGCTCTGATGCCCTACGAATCCGTCATCGGCCTGGAAGTACACATTCAACTTTCCACCGCCACGAAAATATTCTGTAATTGCCCGGCACAATTCGGCGCCCAACCCAATACCCAGGTCTGCCCGGTGTGTATGGGCCTGCCGGGGGCTTTGCCGGTCCTGAATGAAAAAGTGATCGAGTTCGCCATATCGCTTGCATTGGCCAGCAACTGCCGTATTAATCCATGCTTTCTGTTTGCGCGCAAAAACTATTTTTATCCCGATCTTCCCAAAGGCTACCAGATTTCGCAATTCGATCTGCCGTTTTGTGAACAGGGGCACATAGGTTTTGAAACGGCTGCCGGGCTTTTTACCGTTGCTATTCGCCGAATTCATATGGAGGAAGATGCCGGTAAATCCGTTCATGCCGAATCGTATGTTGCGGCCGATGAAACGCTGATAGACCTCAATCGCTGCGGTGTGCCGCTGCTGGAATTGGTGACGGAACCCGATTTTCGTCAACCGGAACAGGCGTCGGCTTTTTTGATGTATTTGCGGCAACTGGTGCGTTATCTGGGCATCTGCGACGGCAACATGGAAGAGGGCAGCCTGCGATGCGACGCCAATGTTTCGTTGCGGCCGCGAGGCAGCGCGGAATTAGGCACTAAAACCGAACTGAAGAATATGAATTCGTTTCGCCATGTGGAGCGGGCCATCGCCTTTGAAATTGAAAGACAGCAAAATCTGTTGCGCCGCCATGAGCCGGTAATGCAGGAAACGCTGTTATGGGATGCTGCGCATCAGGTGGCCCAGCCTATGCGCAGTAAAGAGTATTCACACGATTACCGCTATTTCCCGGAACCGGACCTGACGCCGGGACGGGTGACGCCGGGACAGATAGATAAAGTCCGCGCACGCATGCCGGAATTGCCGCTGGCGAAAAAAACGCGATACATCGAGACTTTGGATTTGCCGGCCTATGATGCGGCGGTACTGACCGATGATATTCGCATCGCCGAATATTTTGAAACCCTGTGCCGGCACGTTGAGGACAAAAAGCTGGCCAGCAACTGGGTTATGGGGGAGGTGCTGCGGGCTTTGAAAGAACAAGACGTCGAAATTGATCAATTGAAAATGACGCCCGAATCTCTCGCCGGCTTGCTGCAGCAGGTGGAAAAGGGCGCCATCAGCCATACCCTGGCTAAAAAAGTCTTTGCCGAGAGCCTGGCGACCGGTACGGATCCCGTCGTCCTGATGCAGCAGCAGGGTTTGTCGCAGGTGACGGACGAATCCGCCCTAACCGATATTATTCAGGATGTCCTGAAACAACACCCGGCTGAATTGGCCGATTATCGCGCCGGCAAGGAAAAGCTGTTTGGATTTTTTGTCGGGCAGGTGATGCGAGCGTCCGGCGGCCGCGCCGATGCAAAAAAAGTGAGCGAGCTGTTACGGACACGGTTATCAAAATAGAACCATAAAAATTAAAACAACTGTTGATTCTAATTAAAAACTTGAATACCTTAAAGAATGGCAACAACAGCGGATTTCAGGAACGGATTTGTTTTTCTACTTGATGGTGAGCTTTTTTCCATCGTCGAGTTTCAGCATTTTAAAATGGGTCGCGGCGGCGCCTATGTGCGCACCAAACTGCGCAATCTGAAAACCGGTCGTATCCTCGAACGCACCTTCCGCTCCGGTGAAAAAGTGGCGGAAGTGGCTATTGAACGGCGTCCCATGCAGTACCTCTATCCGGAAGGCGATTCGCTGGTATTGATGGATACGTCCACCTATGAACAGATCAGCATTGGCAAGGAATTGGTGTCGACGGGTTCGGAGTATCTCAAGGAAGGTGAAACGGTGATCGTCGAATTTAACGAAGAAACACCCCTTGCCATGGAATTGCCCATTTTTGTAAACCTGACTGTTGTTTCCACCGAACCCGGTTTGCGAGGCGATACGGTTTCGGGCGCCACCAAGCGGGCGGCGCTGGAGAGTGGTGGCACGGTTCTTGTACCGTTGTTCATAGAGGTCGGGGATGTTTTGAAAATTGACACACGCACGGGTACTTATATCGAACGTGTGAAATCATAGCGTATTTCAAGTTTAAGGAGATCCCATGCGGGCGAAAGAAATCAGAGAGTTGGTGAGAATCGTCGAAGAGAGTATTATTGGGGAATTGGAGATTACTTATTGGTGGGGACGTAAAATACGGATCAGTAAGACCCCATCGGTGGTGGTCAGCGCCAAAAGCGCTGCTGCGGAAACGGTGACTGCGACGGCATCCGGGGCA
>JAFGSU010000375.1 GCA_016934435.1 Candidatus Zhuqueibacterota bacterium
AGTTCTGCCAGATAAGAACCATCCTGGCCGGTTATGCCGGTGATAAGGGCTTTTTTCATGGTTTTTTCCCGATTTGTCAAAGTGAATTTGAGGTGCTCCCCATTGTTAGGACAGGAATTGGGGAAAAATAAGGTGATGAACAATCTTTCTATTATCGTGCATAATCATTAATAAAATAAATACATGCTATTATGTAGTGTAGCCTCTGTGAGGCTCCATGATGTTGTCCCAAAAGTTAAAAAAATGTATAGATTCTACGTTATCAGTGCCTTCTCCCCCGTTTCTCAAGGGGGAGAAGGACAGGATGAGGGGGACATGCCGTCATTTAACTATATTCGACGGCTGTTATCTTACTTTTTAGACAACCTCACTCCAAAACTGCCGTTAAAATTACTTTTTGAATAGACTCATTAATTGTTACAAGTTAATTTGTAGCTTCAGCCTAATCCTCGTTCATTTCGGAATCTTTAATACCCCCCGCCCATCTCAATCCCAATTCCGCTCAGGCCTTGACGATATTGCCGTCCTGCCTCGGCCCATAGAGTTTGAATACATTGCGCGTGTCGATAATCAGCCTGGCGCGATCTCGCACCAGCTGATAATCGACATCGCTGTGATCGGTGACGACAATGACGGCGTCATAGGATTGTATCTTGGCTTCCGTCAGGGTGATGCTGCTCATATCATATTGATATTTACGCGTCGGCGGTAATTTCGGGATGTAGGGATCATAGTAATCGAGGGTCGCGCCTTTTTCATGCAGAATCTCAATAATCTTGAACGCCGGCGTTTCGCGCATGTCGTCAATATCCTTTTTATAAGCAATACCGAGAACGAGAATTTTGGCTCCCTTGATGCTGCGGCCGTTAGCGTTGAGCGCATCGATGGTCTTTTGTGTCACATAATAAGGCATGTTGGTATTGATCTCTCCGGCCAGTTCGATAAAACGGGTCGGCATATCGAACTCACGCGCTTTCCAGGTCAGATAGAAAGGATCGATGGGAATGCAATGCCCGCCAAGCCCGGGGCCCGGGTAAAAAGGCATAAATCCGAAGGGCTTGGTGGAAGCAGCCTGGATCACCTCCCAGACATCGATACCCATGCGGTCGAGGATCATCTTCATCTCGTTCACCAGAGCGATGTTGACGCTGCGAAAAATATTCTCTAACAATTTCGCCGATTCGGCAGTACGCGTGCTCGACACCGGCACCGGTATGGTGATGTAACGGTACAGGTTTATCGAACACTCTCGCGCATAGGGATTGTCGGCGCCCACCACTTTGGGCGTGTTGCGAATGGTAAATTGTTTGTTGTTGGGGTCTTCGCGCTCGGGTGAAAAACCGACGTAGAAATCGACATCGCATTGCAAGCCCGATTCTTCCAGGATCGGCCGCAGCACTTCATCGGTGGTACCCGGCCAGGTGCTCGATTCGAGAATTATGAGCTGACCCTTGCGCAGATGCTCTTTCAAAGTGTGCGCTGTATTTTTAATATAGGATAAATCCGGTTCCCGGTGTTCGTCCAATGGCGTCGGCAAAGCCAGCAACAACACATCCGCCTCTTTAACGAGACTGAAATCACTGGTATAGCGAATTTTGCCCTTGGCATTAATATCGGCAATATGGGAAGAGGGAATGTGTTTGATATAGCTCTCCCCCTGATCCAATTTTACGATTTTTTCTTCATCGATGTCAAAACCGATGATTGAAAAATCTTCACGAGCAAATTCGATCAATAACGGCAATCCGACGTATCCGAGTCCGATAATGCCCAACACAGCCTGTTTCGATTCAATTTTTTCTTTGAGGTCCATAGGTGCATCCTTTTAAAGAGGGGTGAATAGTTACGTTGTATTTTGCATGTGTGTAATTACCTTTTCCAGCCCGCGGGCGAAATCCACGCGCGGTTCATAGCCGAGAAACTGGCGCGCCTTGCCGATGTTGGCCAGGGAATGTTTGACGTCGCCCAGACGCGGTTCGTTATATTCGGCGGCCACGTTGGTGGCCAATATTTTATTGATGCTTTCAACCAGATGATTGATGGTGATGCGACGACCACAGGCGATATTAAAAACTTCTCCGGCGAGGTTCTCCAGCCCTTGCTCACACGCCAGCAGGTTGGCGGCCACGACATTGGAGACATAGGTGAAATCGCGCGACTGCTCGCCGTCGCCGTATATATGCGGCGGCGTCTGATTCATAATCAGACGGATAAATTTGGGAATCACCGCCGAGTACTGGGAAGTGGGATCCTGACGGGGGCCGAATACGTTGAAATATCGCAATGATACCGTCTCCATGCCATATAATTGCGTGAATACCTGACAATATTTTTCGCCCGCCAATTTGGCCACCGCATAGGGCGAAAGCGGCCGCGGCAGCATGTCTTCGGTTTTAGGCAACGCCTCGAGATCGCCGTAGATGGACGAAGAAGAAGCATAAATGAGTCTTTTCACACCCGCATCGCGGGCGGCGTCGAGTAGGTTGATCGTCCCGGATACGTTCACCTCATTGCTGGTGATGGGATCCTTGATCGATCGCGGTACCGACGGCAAAGCCGCCTGATGTAAGACGAAATCAACGCCATCCACGGACTCGCGAACCGTGTGGGTGCTGCGGATATCTCCTTCAATGAGTTCAATGCGATCCAGAAACGGCATCAAATTTTCGCGTTTGCCGGTCGAAAAATTATCGAGCACCCGCACGCTTTCACCTTTTTCCAGCAATGCTTCGACAATATGACTGCCGATAAAACCGGCGCCTCCGGTGACGAGAAATAAGGACATGAATAATATTCTCCCTGATTGCATCTCCCCCGATTATGATAGAATTAATTTAAACTACCGCCCTGTCACTTACAGTACAATGCGATTCTACTGCATCATTGCGATCCAGGATATCGCCACCTCCGAAACCCGGACGCGAAATAGGATAATGTGATGAACAAATACCTGATCGTATCATCTGCAATGTATACGCTCAGATTTTTTCAAGAACATTCTCTTGAATATCGACGTAAACCGATTTGCCGATGGCGGAGATGTATACTACAAACCATTTGTTGCCGCGTTGTTCGGAGAGCACGCCTTCCAAACCGTGTAGAGGTCCCGTGCTGATGCGAACGCGATCACCGGGTACTAATCCATCTCCTACAAACACATCCTCTTTATATCGCAACAGCCGCTGAATGGCTTCGATTTCTTGCTGGCGTACTGGCGTCGGTTGCTGATTGAAACTGACGACGCGCACAACGCTCGGTAACTTTAAAACATCGTAGCGATAGATGTATTCAATCTGACAAAAGATATAACATGAAAAAAGCGGCATTTCGACCCATCGCCGCCGATCTTTCCATTGACGCAAAGTTTTTCGCAGGGGCAAAAAATTAGTAATGCCCACCGAATCCATATAACTCTTTACTTTTTTCTCGTGCCGCGGTTTGGTGACAAAAGCGTACCAATGCAATTCCTTCTCAATAGACATGTTACCGCAATCTCAATAAAATATAAAGTACAAATACCAAATTGAACGATTCTCCCCGCTTCAGCAGGATGCGTGCTCCGACCTCGAGGTATTCCCCCGAGCGCTCCGTCTCCATTAAGTTATCTGTTTCTTTCGCGTTTTTAAGCCCATTTTTTTCATTTTACTATCAACGCGCGATTTCTTTCCGTCCGCACTGTAATAATCGGAATAATAATAGTGATAATAATAAGAACCATACACATTGGCCGCTTCAATGCCGTTCAACACCACCCCGATAACCGGTGCGCCCACCCGCTTTAACTGTTCGTGGGCGCGCAGGGCGGCTTCGCGCTCGGTGCCGCCGGAGCGGATCACCAGCAGCACCGCATCAACAATGGTCGACAAAATGGAGGCGTCCGTCACCGCTAACGTCGGCGGTGAATCGATCAGAATCATATTATATTCTTTGCGGGCTTGCTGTAACAGCTGGCGCATAGCCTCGGATCCGAGCAATTCGGCCGGATTGGGGGGCAATACACCGCAATTTAACACATGTAAATTGGGCAATCCATCGACGACCCTGGTAGCTTCCTTCAAGGTCATACGACCGACCAGTACATTGGTTAAACCCACATCCTTTTCAAATCCAAACAAGCGATTCTGAATGGGACGGCGTAAATCGGCATCGATTAACAGGGTTCTATTGCCCATCTGCGCAAAGGTGATGGCCAGGTTGGACACGGTAGTAGATTTGCCCTCCTTGGGGCCACTGCTGGTGATTAGAAAAACGGTGATGGGGTGATCGGGGTTCGAAAATAAAATATTGGTTCGCAGCGTACGATAGGCTTCGGAGATCGGCGATTTCGGTTTCAAGTGCGTAACCAGACGCTGGTTAATCGATCTGGCTTCGGGATCTCCGTTAAGGCGCAATTTCGTTAACACACCGTTGGTTTGCTCCGGCTTGATGTAAGGAATGGTCACCATGATGGGCATGCCCATACGTTCCACATCCTCCATGGTACACAGCGTGTTATCCAGGTATTCCATGACAAAAGCGATGCCAACCCCGAGTCCAAGGCCGACCAGTATGCTCAAAGCAATATTCAACTTTTTCTTCGGTGTGATCGGATATTTGGGTTCTTTGGCGCGGTCGATGATGCGAACATTGCCTAATTGCCCGACTTCGGTGATGCGCGATTCCTGATATTTTTCCTGCAACATGATATAGATTTTTTCATCCACCTGAGCCGTGCGCATTAGTCGCGCCAGCGTCAGGCTCTTCTCCGGCAGCATATCCAGTTCTTGATTATATTGTGTGACGATTTTTTCCAGCGCCGTCACCTTGGGTATCAACGATTGGATTTCGGTCTCCACTTCGATTTTACTTGTAAACAGGGATCCGGCTAATTGCGCCGGATCGACAAACTCGGCTGCCGCAACTTTGGTTACTTCCTCCTTGAACTTGGACTTTAACGCCTCAATCTGGCGCTCCCGCAAATGTACCTCACTTTTATTGTGTTCCAGAGCGCCTATCTCGATCATCGAGGCCATATAGGACGCCATGGCCGCTTCCTTTTCAGCAATCTGTTTTTTTAACTCCGCCAAATATGGCTGACTGGCAATAGTCTCCACATCGAAATGCATATTACGTTCGTTCAACTGCTGGTTGATGTAGGCCAGGCGATGCTTGTTTGCCTGCAGTTCAGTATGCGCTTCATTGTAAAGTGTCTCGAATTCGGCGACCTTGCGCACCAACTCCTCGGTCTCCTGGTCCAGGGCTACTACTTTTGCCTTCTGTTTGTATGATTTTAACAGCTCTTCCGATTTGGCCAGTTCCTCGCGCATTTTCGATAACTGATCTTCAATAAAATTTTTAACCTGCCTAACCTCCGCCTGACTCTGCGCCTGATTCATATTTTTATAGACCTTGGCCACCGAATTGGCCAGATAAGCCGCCTCATACGGAGAAGGCGCACGAACCTTGATCTCTATAATATCGGTATTACGAATCGGCGTTACACTGATGCGCTCCCGTAACGCTTCCGACAGCCGGTCGATCCGTTGTTCGGCACTGCTAGTCTGATGTCCGCCATTGTTGCCGAGTAGGGTCTTGATGCTCATTAAGTTGGAACGGCCTTCATCCTCCGGCGAATTCCCGAGCGCCTGCAATTTATCTGCATCTTCCGAAGCCTGCAACTCCTTAATCACATTTTCGGCCAGGGTGCGGCTTTTTAATATTTCCACCTGATTATTGACCATGGTCTCCTTTTTCATCATGGTGGTAAAGTCGAACAACGACTGGCTCACGCCCCCTTGCTGCTCCACCATAATCTTGACACTGGCTTCATACACCGGATCAGTGGTAAAGGTATAGATGATTGTTGAAACGACTATGATCAAAAATGATATCAGGATGACGTATCTGCCTTTGTAGAAGACTCGCAAATAGTCATGCAAGGTAAGTTGACGTTCGGAAGGTGAGGCAACGGACGACTTGTACTGGCCGTTCCCTCCTGCTTCATTCTTTTGAGCGGTTGCCGGATTAATAATACTCATTCACTCTCGCCCTATCATTTATCAAAGTAATAATTAACCAGAGCCCATATTTGAACCAGGGCGGCAATACGAATAGTAAAATCGAAAAACCTGCTGATAAAATGAAAAGAGGATCCCGATACCACCACCGTATCGCCGGGCTTGAGCACTGGGATATCCGTAAGCTGACCGGTACTGAGAAATTTTTTCACATCCACCTCGATAACCTGAGGGTTATCGCTTTTGGCGGCGCGAACCACCTTGATGTTTTTTATTTTGGCCTCTTCCTTGGGGCCGCCGGCAAAAGAAATCAGGGAAATCAAATCCGTGTCATAAGGCACCATGTATTGACCGGGACGGTGCACAAATCCCCAAACGTTGACCGCCATTAAAACCTGATCCTGACTGCCGAGAAAATACTGCGCCGGCCTGACTTGATCCTGCTGGGCTGTGTTTTGCATCTGGCCGTATGCGTTCCAGGTTAACAATAAAGTTAGGATGATAAGTAGTTGGATATGATCTGTTTTCATCTCATACATTTTTCAATATGATAACAACATTATCAGGGTGTATTAAAATCGATCACTTCATCTAATTTGATACAAAATCCGGAATCGCTCTTTTTGCAACTTGCTATTTATATTTATCTTATATTATTTTCATCAGGGCGCAAACATCCGTAAACCGGATAGATGCAAAAAATATACCCTTTTATGTTTTCACGCCTGATTAAAATAGCGGCTGGCGCCTCATTCCACCCGCATATCAACCACTTCGTATCCGGAAGGAGGCGTGAGCTGAAACGATGCGTCGGTCAGTTTGGCATTGGTATCCACATCGTTTACCTCGTAGGTGGACGTGTTCTCATTGATATCGGTTTGCACAATTTTCGTCATCAGATAGGTCTTTTTATCCACCCACACCTTGATCAGGCGGGCAAACTCGTCCTCACTTTTTGCCTCAAGCTCGAGGAGATAATGCGGCGTCTCGCCGATTTTGGTCTCCTGCACCAGTTTGGCCTGATAATGATCGATATAGTTTTGCATAAAGCTTTTGAGAAACGGATTATCTTCCGTACTCTCGGCCGCATCATCGATCAGTACCTGTTTATTGATATGGCTCAGCGTCCAGATGGCTTTACCGTCGGTGATAATAATCTGATCTTCGGTTTCGATACGAAACTGCTCGCCGTTACGCGTACACACTTTACCGGTGAACGTCTGGGTTTCATCCGCCAGTTTCCAGTAAAAGGTCTGTTCGAAATCGGCGCAGACCGCCTTCATATCCAGATAGGTCTTTTGTATCTTTTTCAGTATTTCATCTGCATCCTGCCCCACGCCCGCCGAAACCAAAGTGAACGTAAGAATCGTCAGTATACACATCTTTTTCATAATAGACCTCATTGTTTTGCTTTGCAACGCTTAAGGATCGCGTGTATCCAGAACACAGGCTCTAAACGTTTGTCGCCTGTGTTCTGCATCTGTCGATCCCCTTAAAGCGATTCTTCTTCCTCGTCGCCTTCCATGCCCAGGCTTTCCAGTTCTTCAGGCGCCATCAGTACTTCCCGCGCCTTGCTGCCCTCAAAGGGGCCGACGATGCCGGCGTCTTCCAGCTCATCGATGAGTCGGGCGGCGCGTGAATAGCCCACCTTGAGCCGTCGTTGTAAAATCGACACCGAGCCCTGCTGGGTTCTCACCACAATGCGCAGGGCGTCGTTGAAGAGCGGATCACGTTTGCCGCCGCCCATACCTTCGCGGCTGGCGGTCTCTTCATCGATATAGGCGGGCAGTGGCGCTCTACTATGTTTGGGCTGCTGATTGATATGTTCGAGGATTTTTTCAATCTCGCCGAGACTGATAAAAGCATTATGAATGCGAATCACTTCCGGGCTTCCGGGCGGCAGGAACAGCATGTCGCCTTTGCCTAAAAGCTTTTCCGCGCCGTTCATATCGAGAATCGTGCGAGAATCGATTTTGGTGGCCACCTGAAATGCCATGCGCGCCGGGAAATTGGCTTTGATCACACCGGTGATAACGTCCACCGACGGCCGCTGCGTGGCGACGATGAGATGAATGCCCACCGCGCGCGACATCTGCGTCAATCGGGCGATGGGTTCTTCCACATCACGTGAAGCGCTGCTGGTGAGCATAAGATCGGCCAGCTCATCGACGATGACGACCAGATAGTGCAACGACCGAACCGGCGTATCATCAGGGCCGATGATGCGCCCCTCGGCCACCCGCTCATTATACTCTTCAATATTGCGCACACCGGCTGTGGCCAGAATTTCATATCGTTTTTCCATCTCCTGTTCCACCGATTTCAACACCGCAATGGCGGTCTTGGCCGAAGTGGCCACGCGCTCGCGCACCCCTTCCACGCAAGCTAAGTGATGGTTGTGCAGATTGGCATAAGTGGATAGCTCCAGCCGTTTGGGATCGATCAACACCAGCTGCACCTGAGAGGGATGCGCTTTGTAGAGAAAACTGGCGATGATGGTGTTCAAACAGACGCTCTTGCCCGAGCCCGTTGAACCAGCGACCAGCAGATGCGGCATGGTCGCTAAATCGGTGATAAAAGGCGCGCCGGAAATGGTCTTGCCGAGGCCGATGGTTAGCGGAGAGGTGGCGTCCTGGAACTGAGGCGCCGACAAAATTTCCCGCAAATAGACCATGGAAGGGCTGGGATTGGGTATCTCGACCCCAACCGCCGCCTTGCCGGGTATGGGCGCGACGATGCGGATGCGCTTGGCACGCATGGCCATGGCCAGATCATCCGCCAGCGAGGTGATACGGCTGACTTTGATGCCGGGCGCCAGTTGCAGTTCATAGCGGGTAATAATCGGCCCCGGATGAATCTCGACAACATGCGCTTTTATATCGAAATCGGCCAGTTTTTCCTGTAACTGGTGGGCGTTGGCGCGCAACACCTCCTCCGACAATGGTTCCTCCGTCTTTTCCGGCAGTTGCAACAGACTCAGAGGAGGAAATTCATACGGTTCACTGGGCGCATCCTCCAATGCCGGTTCGGGTTCCCGGGCGGAATCCTCCAGGGTGAATTCAAGCTGTTTTTGCGGTGTAATTTTGGGACGGGATGCCGCTCGCGACAGCGCCGGTTGATCCTCCTCGCCTAACTTTTCCTTCTCTTCTTCTCCTGAGAGCGTGCTTTTGGAGATGGTCGGTTCCGGCGAGATGGGGGGATGCATGGTTTTCATAAAAGTCTGCGGACTGATACGACGGCGGCTGCGCCATTCTTTGATGGTTTTACGAATCTTCATATTAAAACGGGAAATCGCCGCGGAAAAAGCCACTAAAAATTCTCGCAGGGTAAACGAGGTGAATAACAGTACATTGATAACGATAAGGCCAACGATCGTGATTACGGCGCCATAAACACCCAAGAGTTTGCGAAGCAAGGTGGCGCCCAGCACACCCAAAAAACCGGCATACTGGTAAGGCGAATCGGCTCCCCCTACCGATATATAATAGTAGAGCGCACCGGCCATCGATATATAAAAAGCGATCAAAAACGTGAACAACGACCAGCGCCGAACCGGACGCGTATCCTTTCCCAGCAGCCGATAGAGTCCCCAGAGGATGATGATAAAAGGAAGCACTACAATCGGATAGCCGATGGTGGCGTGGATCAGGTAATAAGACAGAAACACACCCGCTATGCCGAGTTGATTGCGCACTTCATCCGCCAGGATTTCACCCGGCACTTCATCCGGGTGAAAAGAAAAGAGCGCAATGCCGAGGAGAATGCCGAACAGGATGAGCATGATGCCCAGCAGTTCCTCGCTCTTGCGTTCATCAAGTTTGGGTTTGCGCCTGGGTGCGCGTACTTTTTTGCTTCGTTTTCGCATGGAAATCTGGATTCTATTTAATTAGCTTTTCCGACAGAATTAGGATATCTCTGTGGTATTTTATTCACATTCAAGGCACCCGTGATATTTTCAAGACAAAATGCGCCATTTGTATTATTCATCAAAGTTGAGCGATCATATGGATCAGCGCAACTTGAAGAGAAGGGTGCCCTTTAATACATCTTGAAACGTGGCGCGTCGTGGATCGCGACGCACCAGGCTATGGGTGTTTATAAAACGGCGTCTCACATATGCGCGCCGGAATACGCGCGTTGCGAATCTCTATCTGTATGTCGGTGCCGATTTCGGCTAAAGCCACCGGCACAAATCCCATGCCGATGCCTTTATCCAGCATCGGCGAATAAGTGCCGCTGGTCACCTGTCCGACTTTGCCGCCGTCGGCCCATATGGTGTAGCCGTGTCGCGGGAAGGCCTTTTCCTTGAGCTCGAAACCGATCAGTTTGCGTTTCAGCCCTTGTTCTTTGACTTTGAGCAGGGCGTCGCGGCCGATAAAATCGTTCTTTTTCAGTTTGGTGATCCATCCCAGACCCGCTTCTAACGGATTGGTACCGGCATCGATGTCGTTGCCGTAGAGACAGTATTTCATCTCCAGGCGCAACGAGTCCCTGGCGCCCAGGCCGATGGGTTCAACATCGTATGGTTTGCCGGCTTGCATGACCGCATCCCATATTTTGGGCGCTTTCGCCATCGGAAAACATAGCTCGTAACCCAGTTCGCCCGTATAGCCCGTCCTGGATACCATCATCGGCTCGCCCACCACTTCGGCTTCATCCAGCCAATAATATTCCAGTTTGCTCAAATCGAGTTTGGTCAGGGTTTGCAGAATCTGCATCGATTGGGGTCCCTGTAAAGCCAACAGCGCACACTCGTCGCTGCGATTCTCCATCGTCACATCGGGTGTGGTATGCGCTTGCAGCCACTCCCAGTCCTTCTGCAGATTGGCGGCGTTCACCACCATCAAAAAATGGTTGGGGAAACGGTAAATCAACAGATCATCGACAATGCCGCCATCCTCGTAGCACATGGCGGAATATTGCACCTGTTTGACTGCCAGTTTTGTAACATCGTTGATGGTCATGCGCTGTAAAAAAGCTTCCGCCGTGGCTCCATGAAAGAAAAATTCCCCCATGTGCGAAACGTCGAACAATCCTGCTGTGGTTCGCACGCGCCGGTGTTCCTCGATGATGCCCTTGTATTGAATCGGCATATAATAACCGGCGAACTCGACAAGCTTACCCCCCAGCTGTTTGTGAACCTCGTACAATCCGGTTTTTTTTGTTTCCACAATATCTCCCAGTCAATTTAAAACTATGAATAGCCTGCAAAACATTTGTTTTTGAATACGTGATCTATTGCACAAATACATTGTGTTATTACCAACTTTAAAATTAGCATTTATTTAGCATAGTTGCAAGTCCATTTTTTAAAATAACCATCTTAAAAAATGCCTTGCATCTTTGCTGAAAAAATATACATTAATATATAGAGTTACTTCCACCCAAATTCGGAGTTACCTGTCGAACCGAACTGATAAGATGCCACCCACAGAGTCAGCGAAGTAACCAGTAAACACCGAATCGGTGTTTCATTTGCTGAAGGCGAGTATGTGACCGTCTTCTGGCAGAGAAAACAGCTATCCATCCGACGGACCTCTTGACATGTTCAACTATCTACTTGACCAGATTTTGTTCTAACCAATCACCATTTAGGGCTTGGAAGCTCTTATCACTCATTTTTAGTCAACAAGGAGGAAATTATGTTATGCTATCCTGCTTTACGCCGAAAAATACGCCTTGTTTTGACCGCGATCTTGCTCTTTCCGGTTTTGGTACTGGCGCAATTTAATTTCGGAGGCTACAGTTTCTCCAGTACTGCGTCGTTCGCCGACTATGCAGAGGCAGTAGGCAGCAGCCTGATTCTACCCACCGTCGGATCGACGGTCGAATCCGCCCTGACCGACATCAATCTCGGCACCTGGGTGGTCTCAAAAAACACCACCGATTTTGTCGATGTATTTTTCATCGATAACGTCATCGTCAACGAATCCGGTGCGGATTTTGTCGTCTTCGAGTACGCTACTGCCGAACCGTATAAAGTAGCGGTCAGCAATAACGGCACACCCGGCGGATTGGGCGCTTTTCAGCAATTTTCCGGTACCAGTGCGATTGACCTGAGTGACTTTGGCCTCGCCGGCAACGCCACGGTTTCTATGATCCGTATCCAGCCCAATGTATGGGGCGGCACCGCCGAGCTCAGCGCCGATATTCAGGATATCGGCGCGCTCCATTCCGATGAGGTCCCATCCGTCACCGATGCCTTTACATTTGATGACGGCACAACCCAGGGTTGGACCCTGGTGGGCGCCTACGATGAGACCGGTTCAACCCAATATGCTCATAACTTTCAATTCGGCTGGAAAGATCCCGTCCATTTCCCCAACCCGCCCGGCGGCGATCCCATGGGCGATCAAAACGGATCCATCCAGTGTTTCACCCTCGGAGGCCACGGTATCAATAATCCAGGCCACACCTGGTGGATCATGCAATATCATTCTCCCGATCTCAGCGCCATGCCCGCCTGGCAATCGGCCAAAGGCTATACGGTGGAAATGGCCGAGTGTATGGCCTCGCTGGGCGTATTATATGCCAATTTATACGTTCGCGTCTATGATCATGATCAGGCAAAAGATCGTTTCTTCTACAACGGCACCGCACAACAATTAAACCATGACATTTACGGAGACGGCAATGCGATATGGAACCACCTCTCCTTCGACTGGTCAGGCATACAAACCTTTCCGATGAATTTTACCATAAAGGAAATCTATGTGTGCCTGTGGGGAAAATTGAACACCGCCCTGGAAGGTGGCGTGTATTTGGACCAGGTTGTCCCCATTCCCGGTGAAACGCCGCCAACGCCGGCGCCGCCCTCCAACCTGAACATCTTCAACCTGGTCGATCAGCTGCATATCACCTGGACGGACAATGCCCTCGATGAAGACGGGTTTGTGCTGGAGATGAAGGACTC
>JAFGSU010000376.1 GCA_016934435.1 Candidatus Zhuqueibacterota bacterium
AGCGCGATTTCCCGAGGTGTTAATATTTTATCGATAAAACGATCACCCCAGCGCGCGATCGTCCTGTCAAATCGGTCCAGATCGACTACGTCTATTCCAACAGCTTGAATCATAGGTTCTTTCCACCTGCGATCCCTTCTTGACAGCATTAAGACAAAACAGTCTAAAAATTAAAAATAGTAGTTGAATAGCAGTAAAAAATAACATTTATACTCATTATTTGCAATAACTTTTCCTTGATTGTTTGAGAATTTTCATGTATAATTATTGATAGGTAAAAAAAAAGTCAGATGGTTTGTCCTATGCGCATAGTTATTACATTCGATATAGCGGCGAGAGCCAAATCTGGCTTTGATTGGATGTGCACCCGCATAATATTTTGAGTGGTATGGATTCAGATAGCGCACAACTCATACGCGAAGCCATCGAGGGCGATCAAAAAGCTTATGCTGAAATTGTCAATCGCTACCGCATGCAAATTTTTAATCTAATCCTGCGTATGGTGCGTCAACGCGATGAGGCGGAGGACCTCACCCAGGAGACATTCATAAAAGCATTTAATGCCCTGCCGTCTTTTAATGCCGAATATGCCTTTTCCACCTGGCTTTATAAAATTGCCGTTAACAACTGCATTGATCATTTTCGTAAAAAAAGGCTCAAGACCTATCCGTTAGACAATCCCATACCGGTAAAGGATGGCGAATTGCAGCGCGAATTTCCTGATCAGAATGAGACGCCCGATTCCGGACTGATGGAAAAAGAGAGGCAGACACAAATTCAGGATGCCATCGATTCGCTGCCGGAAAAATATCGCCAGGCTATCGTTTTACGACACGGACAGGACAAATCGTATGAAGAGATCGCCATTGAGCTGGATATTCCCATCGGCACCGTCAAGGTTCGCATCTTTCGAGCTCGCGAAATGCTGAAAAAAAAGCTGCGTGAACAGAGACGGTTGTTGATGTTGTAGATGATCTGTAACCTGCCCGATTTCTGAATTAGCCGGCCAACAGAATGGATAGAACGCCACCCGCGATGTAACTATTTGCCGATGTGGGCGCCTGCTCGCTGACCAGCCTATCCTGGTGATAAGTTAGGTCGGGCTCACTTTCTTCCCTACTTCTCTATCGTTCCATTTCCTGTATGGCATCGTATATTATACGGCCTGACACAACACGATAAGCCGGTTTGTTCTCAAGGTGATAGGTTTGTGAGTGATGGCAGGGAGGATACTGTTTTATTCCCATCTCATGATCAAACGATTTAATGGTTGCCATATTCAGGTCTGAAAGAGCGTATGGAATGAACGATTGCCACATGGTTACAAAATCCGCGTGTTTTGCTGATTGGGTTGTTGCGCTCAGATAAAATATTTGCCATATTTTTTCCAATGACCACTCCAGGATTTTGCAGGGCCTCAAATTGAGGCGGACAATGCTATGATCGATGGAGACCGGTTCAACGATTGGGTCGTCCATGGCCTTTGCGAGGGATAGCCATTCGGCCTGCAAGCCTGCGCGCGCCCCTTCAAAGTCGGTCAAAAGATGTTCCGCTCCCAGCACTCCCTGATACATCAATTTGTACAGGTCCTGGACAGCAAACCCTGGATGAAGCTGGATATGCCAGTTGACCAGGTGCGGCCATGATGTGAATTCAGGCCACGGCTGCATAGAGTTCTCTGCAAATATAATCATACAGCAGCAATCCCTGCCGAGTAAGGGCGAGGTGATGGTTAATTCCGGTCAACAGTTTGCCGTTTTGTGACGGCTGAAAAGGCGATGTGTCAAGATCAATACCGCCCAAAGATTCCAGAGCGGAACCGGTCAGTTCATAAAAGTCTTTGGTGAAAATCTGGCGCCACATTTGCAGATCCAGGCCTTCTTTACGCCGAAGCCCCAGCAAAATGGCTTCCGCTTTCATTTGTGTCGTTGTAAGTTTTTCTGTTTCTGCGACAGGCCACTCGTCTTTATTCAAGCGCTGATGATAGGCATGGACGTCATCGATATTGCGCCAGCGGAAATGGTTGAAATGGCTGTGAGCCGACGGTCCCAAGCCCAGGTAAGCAGTGCCGTCCCAGTATTTCTGGTTGTGTCGGGAACGATAGCCGGGCAGCGCAAAGTTGGAGATTTCATAGTGTTCATATCCGGCGGCTGTTAGCATTTCCGAACCGCACAGGTACATTTCCCGTTCCAGTTCTTCATCGCATTTTTTTATTTGTTTTAATTCCACCGCGCGCGCCAGGGCGGTGCCGGGTTCATAGGTCAGGCCGTACATGGAGATGTGCTGCGGTTTAAATTGCAGGGTTTGGGTTACCGTCTGTTGCCAGCTGTCGAGTGTCTGGCAGGGGACGGCATAGATTAGATCGATACTGATATTGGGTATATTGGCCCGTTGCAGGTAGTGGATGCTTTCTGCAGCCTGCCGCGCGTCATGAATGCGCGAAAGCATGGACAGGTCGCGATTATCGAAAGACTGCACACCGAGTGAAAGACGGTTTATGCCTGCGTTGAGTAACAAAGCGGCGGATGGTTCGGATAGCGTGCCCGGATTTGCCTCCAGGGTGATTTCGATGTCTTGAGGAGCATAAAAACCCTGGCGTATGAAGCGCAGGATGGTGAAAATTTGTTCGTGTGACAGGAGGGAAGGCGTGCCACCGCCGAAATAGATGGAAGATAGAGAAAAACCGTCATCAGGCAGCATGGTTTGGAAAGCGGCGAGGAATGGGGATGCCGCTGTCTCTCCGTCATTGAATACTTGCTGTTGTTGGCGGATTTCGGGCAGCGATGAACTTGAAAATCCGTCAAAAGGCGGTTTTTGCTGATAGCCTTCGATTTCTTTTAAAAGTGCCGCCATATAGTGCGGCAACATCGATGTATCGGTGATGGAATAAAAATCGCAATAGGTACATTTATGCCGGCAAAAGGGAACATGAATGTAAAGCGCCACGTTGCGCATGTGTCACCGGATGATGCTGAAAATACGAGTCCAGCGTATTTTATGAAAAATATCCCAGAGCGGTTCGGTCTTGTCCCACGAAAAATAGATGACCAACGCCTGCCCGCGGATATTTTGCATGGGCAGGTAGCCCCAATAGCGGCTGTCTTGACTGTTATCGCGGTTATCTCCCATCATAAACAGATGGTCCGGAGGCACGACAACAGGGCCAAACCGTGGATTAAAGCCGTCGTACCGGCGGATGACATAATCCTTGCCGTTGGCGACGACTTTAAAGTAATTCACATACCTGCCTTCGGATTCATCAAATTTTTTTTCAATAAAAGTAATGCGACCTTCCGGCTGGTTATTAATTAAGACTTCTCCATTGCGCATCTCCAGCGTATCTCCAGGTGTGCCGATGCATCGTTTGATATAGTCCAATTTTTCATCCAATGGATATTTAAAGACGATAATATCCCCTCGTTCCGGCTGTCGCAGACCGGGCAGTTTAAGGGTGGGTAATTGGACGTCGATGATCGGGATGTGTTCCGGGGTTTCGGCGCCGTATATGAATTTATTCACTAAAAGGAAATCACCGACCAGCAGGGTATCTTTCATGGAACCGGTGGGAATTCGAAACGCCTGAATAACCAGAGCACGCAATATCAGCGCCGCCAATAATGCAACTGCAAAAGCCTCAAAATACTCTCGGAATATGCCTTTACCTTTCTTTTTCATCTAGGAATCCTTTCGCATAGAAAATGATGGCATGCATTCATGTTCATAGGTTTGGTATAAAATCAATAGAGCCATTCTTGATAATCTAACTTTTTTTCCGATAAAACGGTTCCCGAATACGCCAGTAAGGCGGCCAGGAGGAGCAACAGCGTTAGTGTGATATTGATGGTTAAGAATACCGATGCCAAAAAAACGACTAGCGCGTACAAGCCCAGCAGGAGAAAAATGGAGATCATATAAGCCATATTGCCGCCGCTGCTCAACATTCTTTTGGGGTGCTCCCATTTAAAATTGGCAAAATATGCGCCTGATACAATACCCACGCCGCTGGACCCTATGATAATAGCCAAGAGTGCAGTGAAAACGTGAAAGGTGATGAAGAGCGGCGCCGGATCAATCAAGTGCATGACGCCCATGGCGAGGAGGCCACATAGGAGCGTTATCGATGCGCTGGCTAAAATTTTTGCTAACAGAAATGTGCGCCGGCGTTGGGGAGCGCACAGCACATAACTGAACGTGAGGCCCTCAGCCGGGATCAGTCTGGAGGCCCAGCTGCCGGCCATGAGGGATGAAAATAAAAAAAGATATAAATAAGGAAAATAGGGCTGTAAAGCGCCCAGGTTTTCGGCTTCGCGGTTCGAGCCGATCAACGGGAAAACGATCATAATCACTGCATAAAGAAAAATTTGCATGGTGTATCGGCTATCGCGTAATAGTAATTTTATATCTTTTAACCAGAGAGTAAATATCAGGCTATTGCGCATTCCTGATCGCGCTACGGTCTGTGGTCGGACGGGCAGGTCGTTGGATTTCAAACGAATGGACGTAAGCTGACCACTGAACAGGTCTCGTCGCACCGCTCTTTGCAGCAGGGCGGTCGCGATCACGTAGAGCGCCAGACACAAAGAAGTGAGCAGCAGCAAATTGGTCGCCATGGCGGTGAAATCGGATGAGGTAAAAGCAAAGAGCGCATCGCTCAGCCACTGGGATGGAAAATAGGATACATAGGCGGCACTTTTTTGTTGTACAAAGCGGATGGTTTCGGTCGAATACATATGCGAGTCCGGGTGAATGCGTTCCGGCCGGATATACTGCAATCCGCCCCAGAGCAGCAACGACAGCAGGCTGAATATAACCGTGGCGATGTTTTTTGCCTTTTTGGCCGGGATTATGCTGACCAGTCCAATGGCGAGGGCGGCCGCCAAACCCACCGGTATGCAGATAAAGAGCATGGCCGCCATGAGCGCATAAATATAGAAAAAAGGCGATAGATGAAGCGCCAGGCCCAGAGCGAGGATGAGCGGCACACCGACGGCAAAAAACAGGGTCGAATTGGTGATGGCGGCATCAATCAGTTTAAATTGAAATATCGTGCGCCTGGAAATGGGTGACGATAGCAGGAGCGTAAGGTCTTTGGATAAAAAGAGGGAGTGGATGACGATGGTCAGGCCACTGAAAAGCAGCATCAGAAACAGACCGAGAATGGAAGAACTGAATATGAAATGGAGCCACTGTTCGCCGTCCGGCAACTCGGCCAACAGGGTTTTGTAGACAAAGAGTATATTCAGAAAAATCACCACAGGAACCAGCGTCAGGCCGATATGCCCCAGGATGCGGCGCCTTCTTTTTTTTACTTCGCCCTGACGCAGGGAATTGTACCAGGAGGTTAAGCGGTTTTTCAGCAGCAACGCGAGCATGGCATTAGCTCTTGTCCAAGAATTGGGCAACTTCGGTTTGATCCACGGAACCGGTCAGCTGTAGAAAAATGTCTTCCAGACTCGCACCCTCGGCAGCGACTTTATGCCGTAATTCATCCAGGCTGCCCAGGGCGATTAAATTGCCCTGGTGAATGATGCCGATACGATCGCACATTCGTTCCGCGACTTCTAAAATATGGGTGGACATAAATACGGTTGTGCCGCGATTCACCAGGCCGCGCAACATATCCTTGAGATTGCGCGCCGCTTTGGGGTCCAGACCGACGGTCGGTTCGTCCAGAAATAATACCCGCGGTTCATGCACCAGCGCCGCGGACAGGGCCACTTTTTGTTTCATGCCGTGAGAAAAATCCTCGATCAGCTCATGGGCCCGTTTCTCGATTTCGAATATTTCGAACAGTTGATGCATTCGGCGCACGGCATCGGCATGGGGTGTTTCATAGATACGCGCGATGAACAGGACAAACTCCCGCGGACTGAGTTTTTCGTATAAAGCCGGCTGCTCCTGCACCAGGCCGAATAACTTTTTGGCGGCCATGGGATTCTGCAGTAGATCATAATCACCAATGGTTACTTTGCCGGAATCGGGATGCAAAAGCCCGGTCATCATTTTGATGGAAGTCGTTTTACCGGCGCCGTTGGGACCAAGGAAAACGAACAGCTCGTTGCCGATTGTCAGGTTTAAATCAACAACAGCCGGCCGACCATTGAAACTTTTACTGAGGTGTTCAATGTGAAGCATAAATAACCTTTTCCCGTCTCGTTCTTAGGATGCTTTTAAAATAGCCAGAAAGGCCTCTTGCGGCACCTGGACGCGGCCTAACTGTTTCATGCGCTTCTTGCCTTCTTTTTGTTTTTCCAGCAGCTTGCGCTTGCGGGTGATATCACCACCGTAACATTTGGCTGTGACATTTTTCCGCAGCGCCCTGACGGTCTCACGGGCGATGACTTTACTGCCGATGGCCGCCTGAATGGCCACTTCGTATTGCTGACGGGGAATGAGTTCGCCCAATTTTTCGCACACGCGCCGACCCCAATCATACGCCTTGTCCTTGTGTACGATCACCGAGAGCGCATCGACCGCTTCGCCGTTCAAAAGGATATCCAGCTTGACCACGGGTCCTTCGCGAAAACCGATGAATTCATAGTCGAAACTGGCATAGCCGCGCGAAACCGACTTTAATTTATCATAAAAGTCGAAAATGACTTCGGCCAGAGGAAATTCATAGTGCATGTTGACGCGCGTTTTGTCGACATATTCGGTGTTGGAATAGATGCCGCGGCGCTCGCGCGAAATGGTCATGATGCTGCCGATGTATTCGGAAGGCGTCACAATGCTGCTGCGGATGTAAGGTTCTTCGACGTGATCAATGTCGTTGGGCGCCGGCAGATTGGCCGGATTATCCATCACCAGCTTTTTCCCCTGCTTGGTGTAGACGTGATACTCGACATTGGGCACGGTGGTGACCAGGTCCAGATCATACTCGCGCTCCAATCGCTCCTGGACAATTTCCATATGCAACAGGCCAAGAAAACCGCAGCGGAAACCGAATCCCAACGCCAGTGAACTCTCCGGTTCATACCAGAGGGCCGAGTCGTTCAATTTTAATTTTTCCAGGGCGGCGCGCAGTTCTTCATAGTTTTCCGCGATGGAGGGGTACAGACCGCAAAAGACCATGGGCAATACTTCGCGATAGCCCGGCAAAGGTTCAGAAGCCGGATGATCTGCCGAAGTAATGGTGTCCCCCACTTTGGTATCCTGGACTTCTTTGGCGCCGGCAATGATGTAACCCACTTCACCCACATCCAGTCGCTTTTTCTTGATCTGTTTCAGACGCAGGATGCCCAATTCCTGGATCTCGAAAATCTTACCGGTGGAAAAGAATTTAATTCTCTGATTTTCTTGCAGACTGCCTTCGATGATTCGAACATTGGCCACTGCACCGCGATACGCGTTGAAATATGAATCAAAGATAAGCGCGCGGGTGGGCTGGCTGCTGTCGCCTTTGGGTGGCGGAACGCGCTCGATTACTGCTTGCAGCACGGCATCGATGCCTGTACCCGCCTTGGCGCTGACCAGCAGGATTTCTTCTTCCCTGCAACCAAAAAGATCTATGATCTGATGCTTGACTCTTTCAAGATCGATATTGGGTAAATCAATTTTATTGATGATAGGAATGATTTCCAGGTTGTGTTCGATGGCCATGTACAGATTGCTGACCGTCTGCGCTTCGATACCCTGTGCCGCATCTACAACCAAAACAGCGCCCTCGCAAGCGGCCAAACTGCGCGATACCTCGTAGGTGAAATCTACATGGCCGGGCGTGTCAATGAGATTCAAAATATAAGTATGACCATCGTGATGTTTGTACTCCATGGTGATGGGATGCATTTTGATGGTTATGCCCCGTTCTCGCTCCAGGTCCATGCTGTCCAGTACCTGATCCTTCATCTCATATTTGCTCAGTGTGCCGGTCGTTTCCAACAGCCGGTCTGCCAGCGTCGATTTGCCGTGATCGATGTGCGCAACGATACAAAAATTTCGAATATGTTGTTTTTGCATAAAATTATTTGTAACTATACCCAGACGTTTATTCCGTGTAAACCAGCAAACCAGGCGGATGACGCGCCATTCAGAGGATTAATTTTTTGACCTGTGGATAGCGAATCGGTGCCCAATGTGCTATTTCAACAAGTATTTAAAATAGAAAAAATTACCTTATAAATCAATAGAAAATCATGAAGGCGCTTTCCCTTTAACTGTTTTATACCATATAAGTTGACAACAGCCGTTAGATTTGATATATTAAAGGGAATCAATAAAAATTAGAGGGAAAAGGCGGTTTACTAATGAAGATAGCTATGGTGTGTTATCCGACCCACGGCGGCAGCGGGGTACTGGCCACAGAGCTCGGCATCAACCTGGCGCAGAAGGGCCATCAGGTCCATTTTATTAGTTATAGCGCGCCGTTTCGGTTGCGAGGATTCCAGGAAAATGTTTATTATCATGAAGTGGATGTGTCTGCTTATCCTCTGTTCAAATATCCGCCTTATGATTTGAGTCTGGCGACAAAGATCATGGAAGTAGTGCAAGAGTACCATCTCGATATCGTTCATGTTCATTATGCCATTCCACACGCCATCAGCGCTTATCTGGCAAAAAAAATGCTACCCGGCAAGGGACCAAAGGTTCTGACCACCTTGCATGGGACCGACATCACGCTGGTGGGCAAGGATGAGTCGTTTTACCCTGCCGTTAAATTCGGCATCGAGCAGTCGGATGGCGTGACGGCCGTTTCGCGCTACCTGAGCGAACGTACGATAAAGGAGTTTGACGTCAAGAAGGATATCAAAGTCATTCATAATTTTGTCGACACCCATCGCTTTGCTCCGGTCCCTGCGGGACAAAGTTGTATCAAGAAGCGGTTTGCGCCCAACGGTGAACGGATATTAATGCATACATCCAATTTTCGACCCGTTAAACGCCTGACGGATGCCATCGAGATTTTGGCGCAGGTGCGCAAGGCGATGCCGGCTGTGATGCTATTGGTGGGTGAAGGGCCGGATCGACAGGCTTCGCACGAGCTGGCGCAAAAGCTCGGCGTGCTCGATGCGGTCGAATATTTGGGCACTCAGGATTACATCGAAAATCTGTTGGGGTATGCTGATCTTTTTCTTTTACCCAGCGGAGAGGAGAGTTTTGGCCTGGCTGCTCTGGAGGCGATGAGCTGCGGCGCCCCGGTAATCGCTACCCGGGTGGGTGGGCTTCCGGAAGTGATCACTTCCGGGACGGATGGATATCTTTTCCCGGTCGGCGACGTCAAAGCCATGTCGGAGGGCGCCATTCGCTTGTTGAGCGATGAAAATCTGCTGGACCGTTTTAAAACCGCCGCGCGTAAAAAGGCGGTCGAGCAGTTTTCCATCGATATCGTGGTTCCGGAATATGAATCGTTTTATGCACAGATTTTAAAGCAATAGTGCATGTGATTGACAGTGGGTGTAAATTCAGTTTAAAGCTCCAGGACCGTGAGAATGGAGTTCGAATGATAAATCGTTTCGGGACTGGCGGTCTATTCGAAAAACTGACAGAACCGTCAGATTTTTGATATTTTTCGAGATTCCATAATGCTTTCGTCATTTATATACAGATCAATTTGCTTTATCTTGATATAAATCAGTAGTCAAGCGCACTGAAAAATACTAAAATTCGACCCTTTCTGGCATGCACTTTGATTATATGGGAAATTGAAGCGTGATTCGAAAGCGATTAATATTAGCACTGATCGTGCAGCTATTCTTGGTGCTGTTGTTTTCCGGTTTTTACCTGCAATATCGATTGCAGAATGTACTGGAAAAGGAATTAGGCAGCAAGCTGCAATCATTGGCAGGATCGGTGGCGGCGCAGCTGGACGCATCCCTCCTAACCCTGCTGGCGCCGGGAGATGAAACGACGCGCCTCTATCGCGGCATGCGGCAGAGGTTGACGGACATCGCCCAATCGGCCGAATTGGGTCGCATCATGGTTTTTTCCAACGA
>JAFGSU010000377.1 GCA_016934435.1 Candidatus Zhuqueibacterota bacterium
GCATCGAGTGCAAAGATGCCGCGGCCCACGGTGAACATGACTTTTTTGCTGTAGGTCAACACGCCGGCGGCAATGGCGAGGCCACCGAAAATGGAAGCCTGCAAAGGATTCAGTACGCCGGCACTGACATAGACACCAGAGACGTTGGCCACATTGTTGCCGCCGAGGGTGTAGGAGCCATAGCATCCGGCAATAACAATGGCCGTCCGCAGCAAGGGCGTGCGCCATCGCAGGCTGGTTAATAGCGGCCGCAGTAAAAAACCTAAAACGTTGTAGAGGATAACGCTCAGCACGCCTGCGCACACCGGCGTCAACACCCATGCCATGACGATTTTTGCAAAAACGCGAAAATCGGCGCTGTGATTCATGAGGCCAATGGCAAACAGCGCGCCGACAATTGCCTGCGAAGAGGAGGCGGGCAGCGCCAGGGAGGACATGGCGAACATCACCAGAGCCGCAGATAGAGTCGCCAAAAAAGCCATTTTCAGCTGCAGGCGCGACAGGTCGTTCAAGGTCGCCATGCATCGGGAGCCTTCCAGAGAGGCCCCGAGGACGACAAAAACAGCGATGAGGATGACGGCGGTACGATAACGCACCAATCGCGCCGAAACACCGGTTCCGAAAACATTGGCGGCATCATTGCTGCCCAGGCTCCAACCGAGAAATGCGCCGCTGGATAATTGCCACATAGTTTAAACCTGTAATTTGACCAGCAACTCAGCCAGCGTGTCGCCAATATCTTCGATCCGATTGGAAAGTCGTGACAATTGCGTCAGCAGTTGTTTGAGATGCAGTTTTTCCGCTAATGACAGCCGCGAACCAAAGAGCGATACGGTAATTTCCCACTCGATTTGATCGATCTCATGTTCCATGCGGGAAACATGGTTGATCTTTTCGTTGAGTGTATTGGCGGAGCGGGCGGCATCGGAGAAGTAGTCCTGCATCAATTCTTTAAGATCGTCGAACTGTTCCAGGGTGCGTTTAAAAATGTCCGTAAAGGCGCCATGAAACTCGGCCGGCAATGTCGGCTGTTCGCCCATGATCATGTCGCTAAAATCTTCGGCCAGGCCGGCCAGGTCGTCCACCAGGGCTACTATCTTGTGCAGATCCGCGCGCAGAATGGGCAAAAAAGCGCCTTCACCGAGCAGACGATAAATTTCCCGTCGCAGCTGATCGCCGGCGCGCTCGGTCTGTTCGACACGATCGTATGCAACCTCGGCTTTATCCATTTGTCCGGCAAGAAAGGCCATAAATGTCTCGTGTGTAGCCTCCAGACATTGTCCGGTCTGGTCAAAATGGGATTGTACTTTTTCGCGCACGGTTTTTTCTTTTTTTGAGGTAAACATCAAGACCTCTCGAAGGTGTGATACATAACACATTTAGTCGGGCTGAGGACATTCCCACCCGCTTGTGCGCGGACAGCGGGTTTTCCAACCCGCGGCCGCTAAACTGCACTTTTTTTAAGCTGCTCGCTTATCAACACTCACCCTGCAGGCGTAAAACCCGTGGCTGTCCAAAAAGTAAAAAAAACACACATATTGGTAAAGTCCACCTTTAAGGTGGGCTCCACATCAGTGCAAACAAAATATAATATTACCCTCACCCTTTCTCCTTCCTGCAAGCAAGCGAGGGAACCGGATTTTTGCGAATTTTTGGACTTTGGACACCCTCCGTCCGATTTGTGACGGACAGAAATGTCCACCGTCTTTTTTGGCGGAGCGCAGGCTTTCCAGCACGCAGGCGGCTCACCACTCGCCCTGCACGCCCAATCCCGGTCGATCCGGCAGGATCAGCCAGCCGTCCTTAACTTTTACACCGTCAAACGGATCATCAGCCAAAAGCAGGTTGCCGTCCAGGTCGGGGAAATCGGTCAGGGGCGACAGGTGCGCCGCCGCTGTGATGGACAGCGAGCTGGATACCATGCAACCGAGCATGATTTTCATACCCAGGGAGCGCGCCATCCAGATCATGCGCAGCGATTCCTGCAAACCGCCGGCCTTGTCCACCTTGATGTTGATGCCGTCGAACGCCTCAGCCAATTTGGGGATATCTTTGCTGGTCTTGACCGATTCATCCGCCAAAATTGGAATCGAAGCGCGCTCCTTCACCCAAGCGGTCTCCTCCAGCATATCAGCGGGCATGGGTTGCTCCACCAAATCGACGCCGTTCTTGGCCAGCCATTCCACCTTGCGCAGCGCTAACTCTTTTTCTTTCCAGCCTTCGTTGGCGTCGACGCGCAGGGTCTTATCGGTCACGCTGCGCACCGCCGCCAGGATTTCCTCGTCGTTGTCTTTACCCATCTTGATCTTCAGCAGTGGATAGGGCGCCGCCTCTTCCACTTTTTGCTTTACCACTTCCATGGTGTCGATGCCGATGGAAAAAGTAGTTTGCGGCGCTTTCTTCGCATCCAGTCCCCAGAACTGATACAGCGGAATACCGAGGGATTTGGTCAGCCAGTCCATGAGCGCGATATCGATGCCCGCCTTGGCCGCGGTCTGACCTTCACAGATGCCCTGGATGGCGGCGTTGAGGTCGACAAAATGCCATGGATCGGCCTTTTCCAGGATGGGGCGAGCTTTCTCGATGGTGGCAACAGTGGATTCCAGCGACTCACCGTAACGGACATTATGCGCCGCTTCGCCCAAACCGTAGATGCCGTCCTTCTCCAGCCTGACAAATGCGTATTCCTTGTACGTGCTGGTATCGCGAGCAATGGTCCAGGCATGACGCAGATCGAGCTTTTTAGTCTTAATCTCCACCTTGAAACCGCCCGGTGTTTTTTTGGGTTTTTTATCCCCCACGGCTGCTGCCGGCCCGGCGGCGGACAGGGCGCCGGCCGCCAGAACACTCTTGCCGGTTTTATGAATGAATTCTTTGCGCGACATGGACATGTTTTCCCTCCAGATTGATGTTAATAAGATGCGGCCCGTTCAACAACCGGCATGGAGTTATGAAACTGGACGATCAGCCATTTGCCGTCCCGTTTTTCCAGCACACCGGTGGTGCGCGCCCCGTTCCAAAAAACCGTTTGACCCTGATAAATGACTTCAAAATCGATCTGCAAAGCGTACCAGGCCACTGTAGCGCAGGTCGATAGATGGATGGTCAGATTATTAAAAGTCATCTGCGGATTTTCAAAAGCCACAGCCTGCTTTTTAAAAGCCGACTCCAGAGCATCGTATCCAACCCAGTATTCGACTAAATCGGTGCCGAAATTAACCATGTCCGAATCCTGAGCGACAACGGTGGGCAGGGATTCCAGGTCTTTATTGACATAAATGGCGTAAAAATTTTCCACCACCTGCCGGACTGCCGCTTTTTCCGCTTCCCTGTCGACGGTTACCTCCTGGCAGGCAAAACCGAACAATAGTATACAGATAAAAAACAGCTTTAAACCATGAATGAGTCGCATAACGTCCTCCTCGGTTTTATGTATGGGTTGCTGTAATAGCCTTTTCTCAAAGCTTGCGAGCGCTGAACATCGACATGCCGTATTGAACGAAATAATAGTCAGAGGCGAAAAGAATACGGGCCACGGTTGCTAAAATCTCAATGACAGGCACGAAAGCCCGCCGTCCATTTTACCGGCTTCGCCGACATCCAGTTCGATGATCTGTTTTCCCAGATGGAGCAATTTCCCCCGGCAATCGGCAAATCCTTTGGGCAGCAGGATATGATCGTTGATGAGCAGGGCGTTGGCTGCATACGCTTCTGAAGGATGCAAGATGATTTTAGTATAGGGCTCAAACGCCTCCGCCATGGCCATCTCCGTTGTAACGAGCAGCGTCCCGTCCCCCATGTAACTGACGTCCGCTTTCAGATGCAGACTAACGGGCACCGGCACTAACGTGCACTGATAACCAAATTTTGCTGCAATGTCGGCAAATTGCTCGGCTCCTGAGCGGTTGGTGCGGCCGGACAATCCGATGAAAAAATGGCGATCGGCCATCAGCACGTCGCCGCCGTCGAGGGTTCCCGGCGGGCGGATGAATTCGAGCCTGCGATGACGCGCCAGCGCCGGCGCCATGGCCTCCTGCTCGCCGTTTCGCGCCGCAGCGCCCGGATTGGCGATGACGGCGACCTCGGGCATCACCACGGCGGTATCTTCGACAAAGTAGGCATCGGGATAGTCCGGCAAAGGCTCGAGTACCTCAACCGTCAATCCCAACCGCATCAGCGTCGCAACATAAGCCTGATGTTGTTGCATCATTCTATTGAAATCGGGTTTTTCCGATTTCACCGAAGTGATGCCCTGGTGAAAATTCTCCCCCGGTTTGCGAACGATCGCCTGAGTGAACTTCAAACAGCGCCTCGAATCCTATTCCAATCCGCTGACATGCGCATCGCGGGGATAGGTCACGGTGAAATTCATGATGATTTCTAACTTTTCTTGCGGTTTTAATGGCATCTGCCAATTAAGCTCGTTCTTGCTCTGATCCCATTCGTTCGGCTGGTGCGAGAATTCGATATCCTCCACAGTGATGGATGCGTGCAGCGGACGCGGCAATTGATCCTTCACCTGCAGCGTTACTTCCTTCGGCTTAAAATTTTCCATGGTAATTTTATAGATATAGGCCATTTCCGTCTTTTTGGTCAGGAATCCTTTGTCGCGTTCGAATTTTTTCACCAACTCCCGTTTGACTTTAATGCCGTCATCGATGCCAAGGGATAAATCCACTTCTTCGGCCGGGGCCAGATTTTCGAAATGCGTGCGTCCGACGAAATCGCCGTCCACATAGATCATCGCCTGGCCGGCAAGCAGGGGGTATTCGCTTTCATTGCTGAATTTGCCGCGCAAATAGGCAAAGGGACTCAGTTTGGGCACGGTTAGATACGACATTTCCGCCCCAAACTGGCGCCGCATAATCAGGACCTTGGTATCTTCCTCGCTGCTCGGCACATCGCGAGCGCCGGAAATGTTAAAGACCACGGAGACGCCTTTCACTTCCGCCACCGAAGGCGGCGGCGCCGCCACAGCCATCTCCTCGTCGGCCACGCCGGCTTCGGCGACTTTCATCGCCATGGGTGCGGCTTCGGTCTTGCGATATTGCACCGGCCGCGGTTCCCAGATGCGCAAATCCCACGGTCTGAGTTCCGGCGCCCTGGCCCCGCGAGCCGGCTGAGCCGTGGATAGTGCCAGCGCCACCTCGCTCCAGTCTTCTCCGGTTTTCTGCCGAACATGGCCTGAATACACCACCTCCACCTGCCCGTCCTGCGGCAGGGCGCGAATATCATAGCTGGCCCACCATCTGACGCCACTGACCAGATACGCGACCACGATCCGGGCAGTGGATTTGCTGTCGGCTTTGACCGTCAGGTTGATGGATTTTTCCTCTTTCGGCTTGGCGGTTTTCACCTGCAGTAACCGCTTCTGCAGCGCCTCTTTTTGCGATTTCAATTCACCGCGTTTGAATTCAAGTTCCGAAATTGAAGCATAAACTTTATTGAGATTGTCACCGATAAAATTGAACGTCGTCGACCACTGCGTTGGACTGATACGACCCAGCGCCACCTGCTGCGAGGCCTTCTCACCCATTTCCGCCTGTATCGAGGTGAGGAATTTCTCCTGGGAAAGCAGCGCCTTGATTTCGTTCTCCATTTGCTTGTCCTGTTTCTCCACCTCGGTGATCTGATCTTCCAGGCTCTTTACTACGCCTTCTTCCGGTTTTTCCAGAAACCAGCGTTCGACGTTCACTTCTTCCAGTTGCGCGCCCTCGGTGTCGATGAGCTTGACAAACACAGACTCGTCCACCAATAGAGGCGTCAGATGCGCGATTTCCAGCTGGTTCTCGCCCTTTTTCAGCGCCACTTCCGCTTCGCGCTGCACCATGGCCATGGTGGGATAGACCGTCACGTGCGAGATGTTATTTTTCACCTCAGCGGAAAGAATGCCCACGGCGGCAACGAAATAAAAAAGCATAAATATTTTATTCATGGCACGATTCTCCTTTTATGTTAGATTCAACGAATTGAATGCACTAAAGGCATACTCCTGTTCAATAAAGCACCGATTCGGCGCCTACAGGTTAATTAAGTAATCCTGTGGGTGGCACATTTTCAGTTCAATTCGCGGGTTAACACCGAATCTGGGTAAAGGCACCCCATACCCTTATCCCTCAATATAAAGAAATTGACGGATAAATTGCAAGATAAAATAAACCAATATAGTAAATATGGAATATTTTTTACATTGATTCGATGCCAACAGGATAAAACGTTAACCGTGTGGGTAGCACATTATCCGCTCAGTTCGCACGCTAACACAGAATTTAGTATCTTATCAATTATATTTTACGCAGAATGGTTAAAAATTGTCGGGCAATCAGCCTGATCGCTCAATTAAAAATCCGATTTTATGGATTGGGGCACAAAAGTGAAAGCGCACAAAAAGATCATTTTTTGCGATCGTTCCATTTTTGTGACCCATAAAAAATTTAGGGCAATCAGAATGATCGCCTGCTAACAAGAACCTGCTGCCGGTATCCAATCGCCGACGGCTCTCGTGTCATGGTGTAACCATCTTTGTGATACGACGGTGGGATCTACCCTCATTGCAGGCTTGACATTGAGTCCGCATTTGCCTATATTTTGGTGCATTAAAAATTTAAGATTCAGAAACATCCGCTTCTTGCCCAAAGATTTGCAACCGCTGAATCCGGAGCATCTGTTCTGAGGGCATAGTATGCTATTTCACAAAAAACCTGACAGGAGACAGATTATGAAAATATCCATCGAATATTGTACGGAATGACACTACGATCCCAGAGCGGTCAGTTTGGCCGCGGATATCGAAAAAAAATATCCCGTCAAGGTGGAACTCATCCCTTCCGGCGGCGGCGTCTTTGAAGTGCGCAAAGACGGACAGCTCATCTTCTCAAAGAGAGCCACGGGCCGGTTCCCGAGTCATGAAGAGGTGCTCGATAAACTCGGATGAAGAGAGCGCATTCTCGTTCTTCATCCTTTCAACTTGAGGATCGGTGCGGAAACTCTTCAGCTTGATTCGCATCAAGCCCTCATCCTTCGCTGCTCCATGATTTGCCACCGTTCCACATTATATTAAGGAGACCGCATGCGTTTATTTATATCTTTCGGTTTTTTATTCATCGTACTTTTACTCAGTCAGGATGTGGAGGCGCGTTCCATACAAAATCTGAAAACCCAAATCGAGAAAAGGCTGTCGGCGGAGCAAGGATTGTACGCCATAGCCTTTAAAGACCTTGTGACCGGCGACACGCTTTTCATCAATGAACGGGAGATGATGCACGCCGCCAGCACCATGAAGGTGGCGGTGATGATCGAGGTGTTCCGGCAGGCGGATTTGGGTCGGTTCGGTCTCGATGATTCGGTTAAAATCGTCAATCAATTTACAAGCCTCATCAATGATCAACCGTTTTCCATCGATGTCGATCAGGACAGCCACGACCCGGTGGTGCAGGCCATCGGGCGACAGATGACGGTACGCCAGCTAATTTTTCATATGATCACCGTCAGCAGCAATCTTGCCACCAATCTGCTGATGCAGCGCGTCGGCGCCGAAAACATCCAGTCCGCCGTGCGCATGATGGGCACGAAACAGATGCAAATCCTTCGCGGTGTGGAGGACAATGCGGCCTACGAGAAGGGGCTGAACAATCGCACCGATGCGTACGATTTGATGATCCTGCTCGATGCGATCGCGGCCCATAAGATCGTTTCGACGCCGGCCTGTGAAGAGATGATCTCCATCCTGCTGCAGCAAGCGTATCGCGACAAGATACCGGCGCGTTTGCCGCTGGATGTGCGCGTGGCGCACAAGACCGGTTCGATCACAAAAATCAACCACGACGCCGCCATCGTTTTTCTTCCTGACGGTCGGAAATATGTTCTGGTGATCCTGTCGCAGGGCGTTCAGGAGCATGCAAAGAGCTCGGAAGTGATCGCCGACCTCTCTTTTAGTGTATATGAATGGATAAGGTCAAAAAAATAGCATGAAGCGGAGCGAAATCATCGCCCTGGCTGAGCGCGCCATGGCTGAGGAAGAATTTGAGCGGGCCTTGAGCATGCTCTCCCCCCTCCTTCAGCGCGATGGACGAAACGAAAAAGCATTGCTGCTGGAGGCACGGTGTCAGACAGCCCTGGGCCGGCAGGAAGCGGCGGAAACGACCTATCGTTTTATCGAACAGAATCAGGGAAACTTTTCTTCGATTGCACGCGCCGAAGCCCACTTATTGTTCGGCCGGGATGCGAACGTTCTGGAGCTGCTCCACAATACCGATGTACCTGAGGGACAACTGCTTGCCGCCGTTGCCGCCTATCGCCTGGGTCGCATCGCGCATTGTCAAAAACACCTGCACCGGTTTATTCGTGCCGGCGAAGAGTGGCAGGATGAGGATGCTATTTCGCCGTTGCTGATGCACCTGCTGCCGCGACCGGAATTCCTCGATTTCGAACAGATTTATCTGGACGCCCGCGACAATTACGGCCGGGGCGAATCCTCCTCCCAGAACCGCTGGTTCGCACTGAACATGCCCATTTACGAGCTCTACACCGCCGGCACACCACAAAAGCGTAAAGCGCGCGCACTCATACTGGCGCAATTACTGATTGATCAGGGGGAAGTTGACCTGAATGCCGGCCGCGCAAATCTCCTGCAAATCCTGCAGGATTTCGCCGCCAGCCAGGAAGACGCGCGCTTTGGCCTGGAGTCGCTCAAGCAATTGAACGAAGGCCGGTACGCCCGGGTCGCCAAAAATATCCTTTCCATGCAACTGGAACATCTGGCGCAATTCGGCGAGCACATCGGCTTGACGGCCGCGGTCGTGCGCGATTCGCAATTACAGCAACTCATCCCGATGCTGCCCCATCGTCTCGCCCTGTGTTTGATGCTGCTATATGCCATCTCAGGCTCGGAAGACCGCCTGATGCAGGCCATGCAGCAGGAGGTCGAGCCGGAACTGACAACAGCGTTAATATCTCTGGCTTTTAAAGGATTTTATCAAGAGTTCGACAGGATCAGACAAAAAATAACCTGATCTGCTCGGGAAGACAGCTACTACATCCAGCCCATGAACCAATCCACCTCCTCTAACATCGGTATACACAGCCTCAGCAATGGGCCGGAATGCAATCGCCTGACCGCCTCCCTGTATGCCGGCTTTTACGCGGGCAGGCTCGGTTTGCCCCCAGCAGGCATTCATCAGAAACAAGCCTGATTCATAGAGGGTGGCGAGATGATTGTTACCTCCCGGCCAACCCTCCGCCAATGGACGCGACGGCACGTCCGTAGCAAACTCGGTTAGCGTGGCAATGGCCAAGGTACTCAGATTGTGGAAATAATCGAGATGCATCATTGCAAATTGGTCACCGCGGGTGTGGTAGTAGGGATTGAAATCGGCGTGCTGATTATAATCCTCGATCAGCATCACGGCCGGGTAACCATGCTGCCAGAACGAGTAGTGATCGCTGCAATTGCCGATGTTGGTCACCATCAACTGGTTCAGGTTTAACTGGTAATCTTCGACAACCTGATTGAAACGAATGCAGATGGCATCGGATTCTGCGGCGCCGTTGGTGTAGACATTATACCGGCCATCCGAATTGCTATCCCAGCCGATCATATCGACATTGATGATTGCCAGAATCTGGTGGTTGCGGGCTTTGGCCATAGCGGCATAGGCCTGACTGCCTACGGCCCCATACTCTTCATAATTCCAAAAGCCGAAAACGACCGTATAAGGCAATTCATACCTGCTGAGGATGCGCGCGGCTTCCAGGGTTGCCGCCACGCCGCTGGCATTATCGTCCGCACCGGGCGACGCATCGGCATTGGGGCGGCTGTCAAAATGGGCGCAAAGGATATAACGTTGCTCGGGGAATTGTGTTCCGATGATTTCCGCGTAGATATTTTGTACACCGGTGCCGCCAATATCTTGCTCCACCGGTGAAAGCCCAAATTCGGTGAGTTTCATCTTAATATATTCCAGAGCCAGCGTATTGCCGGAAAAACCTATGGAGCGGCTGCTGATGGTGTAAGTAGCGCCGTTAATACATACGGGCACTTCACCGGAGAGTTCCCTGACGTAATTGTTCAGTTGCCCGGTATCGATCTGGCTGATGATCTGCTGGACGATGCGGCGTGGGGCGGCATAAAGCGGCAGCGACAGTATAAAGAAACTGAGCGCCATCTTCGCAAAGAATGACCTCACCTGACGATGTACCACTTGTACGTTTTGCATCTAAATGCCTTCCAAAAACCCGGCGGCTCTCCGCTACTCTTATTAGCTGGTATCAGCATGTGACCGAATCAAACAGGCCGTGCTTTGTATGAATGGCATTCTCTTCACCTGCACCGTTCATCTATTTTTGTAGCGTAACACCAACCTGTTTTACTATTCCTCTAATGGCGCAATATACATCATTTTATTAAAAAATGCAAATTTTCTTGCAAAAAATTGGCTGTAAACTTGATTTTTCACTGATTTTTATTATATCGCAGCATATCGAAAAAGAGCAAAATCGCCCCCAGTCTGGCAATAAATAATCCTTAGCCCCCGGCTATTGAAGGTAGCGCCAGAACAGTAAAGATTGAGCTCACACTCGAGGGATTATTCTATTTATCTGCTGATCATTCGGAATTTCCTTGACTTTGTCGGTTAAAAAATTTAAAATACAAGGCTTATGAATAAACGACGACTCTCTACCGGGTTGCCAGGGAATCGCCCATCTGATTTTTAGATTATGCAGGTAATCGTTTGTTCACCGTGTGACCAGCATGATCAGATGCGGACAAAAACAACAGGAGGTATTCTATGTTCATGGAATTTCGCAACGAACCATACGCAGATTTTTCCAAACCGGAATTTCGCAAAGCGCAGGAAGAAGCTTTAAAACGTATCGCCGGCAAATTTGATCGCGAATATCCGTTATTCATTGACGGAAAGGATGTCAAATCCGGCAAATTATTAAAATCGATCAATCCGTCGCATAAAAGTCAGATAGTCGGCACCTTTCACAAGGCCGGGCAGAAAGAAGTGGACCTGGCCATGGAGTCGGGATTACGCGCGTTTGAGAAATGGCGGTTGGTGGCGCCGAAAGAGCGGGCCATGGTATTGCTTCGCGCCGCCAATATCATGCGCCGGCGCAAGTATGAAATAAATGCCTGGATGATCACCGAAGTAGGCAAGAACTGGTTGGAAGCGGAAGCCGACACGTCCGAGGCCATCGATTTTATGGAGTTTTATGCGCGCGAGATGGTGCGCTGGAGTGAAATCAAGGGTGTGACACCGTTTCCCGGTGAATACCCCGAGTTGGCTTATCTGCCGCTGGGCATTGGAGCAGTGATCCCGCCGTGGAATTTCCCCATGGCCATCCTCACCGGTATGACCACGGCGGCTATTGTAACCGGCAACTGTGTACTGCTCAAGCCCTCCTCCGATGCGCCGGCCATCGGCTATACGCTGGTGGAAATAATGCAGGAGGCGGGTTTGCCCCCCGGTGTCCTTAACTTTATACCCGGCAGCGGCAGTGAGATGGGTGACTATCTGGTCGGTCATCCCAAGACCCGGTTCATTGCTTTCACCGGTTCCAAGGAAGTGGGCTTGCATATCAATGAGTTAGCGGCCAAAGCCGCTCCCGGGCAAATCTGGATCAAACGCGTGATCGCGGAAATGGGCGGCAAGGACACGATGGTCATCGACAGCGAAACCGATTTAGACGCGGCTGCCGCTGTCGTCATCAGCTCGGCGTTCGGCTATCAAGGGCAAAAATGCTCCGCCTGCTCGCGCCTGATCGTAGTCGATGAGGTATACGAAAAAATGCTCACCATCCTGGCCGAAAAAGCAAAGAAATTGACCGTCGGCCCGACCGAGGATCCGAATCATTATATGGGACCTGTCGTCAATGCATCTTCCGAAAATACCATTCTGCAATACATCGAAATAGGCAAAAAAGACGGCCGTCTGATTACCGGCGGCGCCAAAGCAGCTGGCGACGGATTCTTCATCCAACCCACCATCTTTGCCGACATCAAACCCGGCACCCGGCTGGATCAGGAGGAAATCTTCGGCCCGGTCCTGGCCGTGATCAAGGCGAAGAATTTTGATGAAGCCATCGATCTGGCCAACGCCACCGAATTCGGCCTCACTGGCGCGGTGTGGACGCGCAATCGCTTCAAGATCGAAGAGGCAAAAAAGAAATTCTTCATCGGTAATCTCTACATCAACCGTAAATGCACCGGCGCCATGGTGGGCGCCCACCCGTTCGGCGGTTTTAATATGAGCGGTACCGACTCCAAAGCCGGCGGCATGGATTACCTGGGCCTGTTCATGCAGGCCAAATCGGTGTCGGAAAAAGTGGATTAATGCGTAAAGGGGACATGATCATTTATGTATAGAGGCTGTCCTAAAAGTGCGATGACACCCTTCAACTACAGTTAAGTGATGTAATGACCCCCCCATCCTGTCCTTCTCCCCCTTGAGAAACGGGGGAGAAGGCACTATTAACATAGAATCTACACATTTTTTGAACTTTTTGGAAAACCTCACTCCAAAAGTGCCGGCAAAATTACTTTTTAGAGAACCCAACAGTTTGAATTTTCAATCCACATCCGTAAAAAAATCATAGATATTATTTGATTTTGTTCCAACAAGAACGTATATTAAAAAAACCTCATTCTATCCAACCCGCTCGGCCGGGTATCAACCGATTACAGTGAAAAGGCGGTTTAAACAAATAGGGGATGATCCCCTTGCATGTCGATAGGATTCATTCCGTTCAGTTGAAAAAAATGGCAAGGCCCCTCTCATTTGTCATTAAGGAGGTGGATATGATTCGTAGCATTACGTTGCTGATGAGTCTGATCACCGGTATCGGTATCATTCTTTCTATGTTTGCTGCGGCGAGCGATTTTTCGACCATGCAGGGTCAGCCCGATAAAATCCTCATCGACGACAACCGCATCAACGACGATCCCGGTGATGTGGTGCAAGAAGGCGTACAGATTGCCGCCCACCCCGAAGGCCCGATTGTACTGGCATGGACCGACTACCGCCAGCCCGGCGGCGACATCTATATGCAGCTTTTCAACCGCCGGGGATTTCCCTATAATAACAGGCCCAATTTCAAGGTCAACGACGACGCCGGCGGACATGCGCAATCCATGTGCGATGTAGCCATGGACGGCCTGGGAAATTTTCTTTTAGTCTGGGCCGACCAACGGAACGGCGATTGGGACATCTACGGCCAGTGGTTCTACGCCAACGGCGACCGAAAAGGCGCCAATTTCCGCATCGATGACGATAAAACCCATTCCGATCAAATTATGCCGGCAGTGGCCATGCAGTCGGACGGCAGCGCCGTTGTGATGTGGGCCGATAAACGGTGGCAAACCTCGTACGATATATACATGAAACCATTTTCGAGATTCGGTAAGCCCCTTCGTGGGGACGGACGCGCCCATGCGGATACGGCGGGCATGCAAATCAATCCTAAAGTGGACATGAATTACGAAACCGGAGATTTCATCGCCGGCTGGCTGACTCTATCCGACGACAAATTGCACGTCTACGTGCAAAGATATTATCCCGACGGCAAGGCCCGGGGCGACCTGGTAAATGTCACCCAGCCGCACGATGTCGGATTTCAGATCAATCACTTCGACCTGGCGATGCAGGGCAATCACAGCTATATGGTGTGCTGGCAGGCCACATCGGGAACCTCCAATTCGGATATTTTCGCCCGGATATTTTCAGGCAGCAATCTACCTTTGACCGCTCCGATCATGATCAGCGAAGCCGTGTATCCCCGCCGCAATGTCGCGCCGAGATGCGCGCCGACGTTGGACGAAGGATGGCGAGCCTGGAGCATCGTCTGGCAGGGCAACCGCGACGGCAGCGAAGATATTTATCACCGCATCCTGCGCGAGCACGAGGCCGCGTTGCCTCAAGCCAGCGAACGAATCAATGACCCACCCGCAGCGCAGATGATACCGGTGGTCGCTACCAGACGCATCTCCGACAAAATCTTCGCCTGGACCGATACCCGCAACGGTCTGAAAGACATCTATGCTGCCTGGCAGGGCAGCCAGGCGGCCATCGTCACCAGCAGCGGAAGCGGCTTTAACGGTATGGTGCCCATCACCTGGGAACCACCGTTTGCATTCGAAGGCCCCTCCCGATACATCATCTCCAGGCGCTCCAGCCCTTCAGCGCCCATGCAAACCGTCGCCACAGTGGATCCCTGGACGCGACTGCTGCCCAGCCTGATGCACGACTGGATCGACACAGATGTCGAAAACGGCGTTACCTACACCTACCAGCTTGTCAATGAAACCAATGCCTGGGCAACACAATGCACCGCCACACCCGCAGCCGAGGGGCATCATCTGCAGGCGCGCTGGGCATCCATCACACCCATCATCGACGGATTCACCCCGGGGAGCGAATGGCATGATGCATTGATCACGAACATCAAAACGAGCGAGCATCAGGGCGTCGTGCAGCTCCTGCTGAAAAACGATAGCACCCATCTCTACCTTGCTGTCGTCGATTTTAACGACGATAATATCGAGGCGGGCAACCGATTGACCATCACGTTCGACGACAACCACGATAAACAATGGCCGTCAGCCGGACCCAGCGGTGAAGGCGCCCTATCATTCAACAGCGCCTCCGCCCTGTATAGCGGCTTCTGGGGTACCTATCCAGACGCGCTGGGCGGAGATGCGCCTATACCCGCGACCGGTGTGATCTATTCCATCGACGATACGTATGAAACCATCAGCTATGAAATAGCCATCGACCTCGCCGCCAGTCCCCTGCAAGCCCAACCCGGAGAAACCATCGGCTTCGGCATCGGCGTATTCGATCCCGGTCATTATTCTTCATTTCACTACGGCAACTCCGGCGAATGGCCGAAAGGCGCCCTGTGGGAAGCGGCGGAAACCCTGGGAGACCTGACTCTCGCACTGCCCGCAGCGCCTCTCCCTCCAACAAACGACTGGCCCATGATTAATCAGAATCCGCAGCGCTCATCCTGGCAGAAAGACGAGCATCAGCTACAGCCGCCTTTTGCTTTTCGCATGGATTTCAGCGGTTTTCAGGGTAATACCGAGGATTTGATCTTTGCAGACGGCAAATTATACGCCATCATCTATCGACCACAGATGAGTGATGGCATGAATGCTTTATACGCTTTCGACTATGAAACGCAGTCACTCCTGGGACATTTCACCATCCCCGGCTCCAGAGGCAGCGCCGGCTGCACACCCGCTGTATCCGATTCGATTATCGCCTGCGGCAGCCAGGCCAGCGATGGATTGTACGCCGTGCATAGCGGCATCGGAAGCTTGCTCTGGCATAAACCGATCGGCGATCTGTTCGGTCACAGCCCCATCATCGACAGCCACTTTATCTACGTTCTGCACGACAGTCTTTATTGCATATATCGCCATAACGGCAATATAGTCTGGACACAGCCCGTCGCGCCCGGCGCCTATGCCGGAACACCGGCGGTCGATCATATCAATATTTATTACGTTGACGGCAGCTACCTCCATTGTTATCGAAAAGAATCCGGCAACCTGGTCTGGCAGGTTGCAAACGACGGATACAGCTCCATAGCCGTTGATGATCAATCCATCTACACCACCCATCAGAATGCCGTGGTAGCGCGTAAAAAAACCGACGGCGCCATACAATGGTCCTTTCCGTTCAATAGCGATGAATTTATGCTGCTCGAATCCATTTTCGCCTATAACCAGGATGTTCTATGCTTCTCCTCCCTGATCGATCCACAGATGCAGAGTGAGGTGTATGCCATCAATAAAGACACAGGCGCCCTCTTGTGGCATCAGGTTTACGATAGCACCCTGGTTAGCAGGCCGATTATCGCCAACAATTGTGTTTACCTGAGTCGATGTATTTGGAATAGGAATTATCCGGATGATGAAAGAAGTCAAATCATCGCCCTCGATGTAAATCATGGCGGATTTCTCTGGGGCGACAGCATGGCAACTTCCATCGGGCAACCTATTGTTGCACAGGGAACGCTATTCATACCAACTCTCAATCATATATATGGATATACCAATACCGTGCCCGTCCAGGTTGATGACGAACGACCAGGCGTTGCCAACGATTATGATCTGCTGCAGAACTATCCCAATCCGTTCAATGCCGCTACCACTATAACCTATGAGCTGCGGGAATCGGGGCCGGTCACCTTGGCTGTTTATAACATGTTAGGGCAGCAGGTTCGGATGTTATTAAAGAATCAAATCCGCGCAGCCGGCAGGCACGAGACGATCTGGGATGGGCTGGACCAAACAGCTCGGTCGGTGCCCTCGGGTATCTATCTCTATCGACTGGAAACCCGCACAGGCTTGATCATTAAAAAGCTGCTGTTATTGCGTTGAACCGTCGCATAAAGGATATGCTGCTATTTCATATCGGTCTGAAGAGGAGCGGGACAAGAGTTTTCGGAGTGGAGAAGGAGCTGTATCGATAGGCGATTTTTTTAAGACCATCGCGTCTTTAGCACCGGTTCATTCAACCGCTCCTGATACAGCCCCTGCTCCGAAAGCATGCGGCTAATCCGGGTGGACATTATCTATTGGCGGCAACCGCCGTACCAACGTGACTGTAAATCCGCGCAAAAAAGTATTCCGGATCTTGCAACCTGTCCGCCTTAACCCGGCCGCGTAATTCATCATCCTGAATATAAATTAGCGTGAGCTGAGCGTGCAACTGCAGCAACCTATTTTGATCTTTAGCAATCATTCGTTTCAATTCCGGAACGAATACACTGCAATCCGTTTCAGGGTGTTGCGATTTTAACTGGGCGATTTTGTACAGCACACTGTTTCGGAGCCCGACGTTATCTGATTTTATACCGGCCATATATCCCTTGATGGCCAATTCTTTTTTTTGTTCGACATCAAGCGACGCCGCAAAGCATCCAGCCATCCATACGAACACGATAATCAAGGCGATGCGTTTCATGACTGATCTCCTTATGTCTAAAAATTACAGGTGGCCCGTAATTGGATTCAATAAAAACCGAGATGAATTTTTGTGAATCTGTCACTTTCAAGCAATTCCATTCACTTCTGTAGCCACCTTTATATACTGGAATTAAAAGTAAAGGTTGTCATCATGGCGTCAAAGATTGTAAAAAAATGTAACCTGAAAATCCTGTTTTTCAGGTTCCGGAGATGCTCGGATGGAAGCGATGGCGTCGTATTAGATAGGTGATGTATCTTCATTTGATCGGAGTTAGACCTTGAAAAAAAGCGATAAACAATACAAACGCACCCGCATCGTCGCCACCCTGGGCCCGGCGAGTCGCGGACAGAAAACGATCGAGCGCTTGATTCAAGCCGGCGCCGACGTGTTCCGTCTTAATTTTTCTCACGGTACAACCGCTGAACATCGAGAGACATTGGCTGAAATTAAGGCTGCGGCCCAAAAAACGGAGTCATTTCCCGGTGTTTTAGCTGATTTGCAGGGTCCGAAAATCAGAACCGGCCGAACCATAAATGACCGGCAGGTGACGCTGCAGGCGGGCTCCCTGGTGATCCTCACTGCCAGGCGTCAGGCCTGCACCGATACCATCATCCATATTGATCATGATGCGTTTGTTTCAGCATTGCGCAAGGGAGATAAAGTCCTGTTGAACGACGGCGCGGTGGCGCTGAAGGTAGTCAAAACCGATGGCCGCAAAGGCATCGTTCAGGCCGAGGTGTTGAACACCGGCACATACGCCAGTCGCAAAGGTGTGAATGTACCCGGCCTGAAGCTGCCGATCCGTTCACTCACGGCCAAGGACCTGCGCGACCTCCAGTTTATTTTAGGGACCGACATACCAATCATCGCCCTATCGTTCGTCAGAAGCGCGGATGACATCGTGACTGTGCGCCGTCGAATCAAAAAGGCGCAAAAAGCGGTGAAAATAGTGGCAAAAATCGAAAAACCCGAAGCCGTTGATCATATTGATGAGATTCTTGATGCGGCGGACGGCATCATGATCGCCAGAGGTGATCTGGGTATCGAGATGTCTTTACAGCAGTTGCCGGTGATACAAAAAGATCTCATCAACGCTGCCAATCGTAAAGAGAAACTGGTAATTGTGGCGACACAGATGCTCGAATCCATGATATCCAATCGGTTGCCGACGCGGGCGGAGTGCGCCGACGTCGCCAATGCCATTCTCGACGGTACCGACTCGCTGATGCTGTCCGGCGAGACGGCGGTGGGCAAATATCCGGTCGAAACCGTGCGCATGATGAGCCGGATAACCGTCAGCACGGAAGGAAGCGGCTACTACCCCTCGCTGCCGCAGGATCGAACGACCCATGAATTGCCGATGGTGCATGCCCTTTGTGAAGCCGCGGCCTGGGCATCGCGGGATATGAAGGATGTGCCGCTGGTAGTTTTCACCGTTTCGGGCGACACCGCCTTGATGCTGTCGAAAATACGCTACTTTGCGCCCATATACGCATTTACACCTTCGGAACGCACCGCAGCCATGCTGTCGCTGGTCTGGAACACGCGCGCCTTTGTCCTGCCATTTAATCCGGATTACCCTGTTTTGGAGAAGGAGGCGTTGCGGATCGTGTCGGAAAAAAAATTAATTCAGCGCAATGATCCTTTGCTGATCCTCAGCGGCACTACACCGGTTCGCGGCGGCACAAACTTGCTGCGGATTTTGAGGATGGGAGAGATATGAGCTCAATGCAAAAGGGCATCGCCCCGCAGGACGATGCCCGTGCACCCGCGCTTGTAGTATGTTCAGGTACGGTACATTCTGCAACCAATTCAACAGGATGGTTATTTCATTACAACCGGATTATCCCAAAATATCATATTCAACCCTCCCTGAATCTTGATCATTACATTCCCTTATCGTTATTTTTAAGGTTAGACAATCTTGAGGGAAGGGCCTGCTGTGCGCATGGTAGTTTTTGGACTGCTCCATTTGAATCCTGAGAGCATCTAAAACTTTTCATCATATTTGGTCCACAAAAAATCTCCCAATTTCCATGCCTCCACAACGGTACGCTCCCCCCATTGCATACTATAATCGGTGAGATATTGAATCGCTGCAGTCGGGTCCTGTTTGTACAGCGCCAGCGCTTTTTTTTCGATTTCGGCCTGATCGTTGAATAATCGCTTTTGCATCGGCCCCCACACCGCCGTCACATCATGGCGCATATCGCCCCAGCGCTGCGCGGTCAATATGGCCAGCCGGTTGAACGCCCACCAGGCCGATTCGCGCGTAAAACCCCTAATTCTGCCGGGGGCCTTGAAAGAGGCGGGCACATCGGCGCTGCTGCAGTAGATGGGGGTGTAGATGGAAGTTGCCACATTATCGAAAGCCAGCCAGACCAGACCGCCGATGGCATCCGGCAGCCATTCGCGGCACTGGGTAATGGTGGCGTACATGGTGTACCAGCGGGCGATGGTGCGTTCGCCGCGCCAGCCCCAGCCCC
>JAFGSU010000378.1 GCA_016934435.1 Candidatus Zhuqueibacterota bacterium
GTTTTACCGTGACTGGGACTTGATTGGGCTCGCATTTTCCCTTTCTCACCCAGTTAGTGATATTCGAGCTTCGCTTGGCGCTCATCTCACTAACACCATCCTTTTTACCGCCATCGCCTTCCCCCCTATCGACAGGCGATAGAAATAGACGCCGGCCGGTAAATGATTCATATCAATATGCAAGGCGTGATCTCCGGCAAAATCCTCTGCGCTGGTCGCCGCGATCACCTTCTTTCCGACCGAATTATAGATGCCGATATCAGCTTGACCGATCATGGACTGCCGCCACTGAATGGTGGTGCCGCTATTAAACGGATTGGGATAGTTATGGGCTATTGCAAAATCCAGCGGTTGTGTGTTTGTATTGGAAAAAACAGCGCTGCTGCCGCGATTCAGGTAATCCATGATACCGTGCACCAGCGCATGGGCGGTGCGATCGTACTGACCGGCGGCCGGATTGTTCATGTCTTCATAGGTCAATGCCATCACCTTCTCGCGAAAATTGAGCCAGAACCAGCTCTCCGGATATTGCGTGGCAGTGCCGCTCTTCCAGCTGATAAAATAATTCCACGGCTGAATGCCGCCGGGAAAGTAGGACCGCGTGCCTTCGATGAATGCTCTCTCGAGATCAGCAAATTCGGCCGAAGTGCCGACCGCATCATGGTAAACGAAATAACGCACCGTGCCGTAGGCTGAATGCATGTTCAGCGCCACTTCGATGGGCGCATCAGAGTTCATCAACTGCTGAAACCGGCCTCGCAACACTGCCACTTCCGGCTGCACCGGACTCTTGTTCCAGTTACTCTCGATATCGATGCCGTTGGCGTTTTCGCGCGGATATTCCAGCTCCACGCCGTCGGGATTGTACATCGGGATGATGTAAAAAACGCAGGCCTCCCGCACCTGTTGCGCGAACGCATCCTCGGACAACAGGATGTTGATGATTTCGTCCGTAACCCAGAATGACTGCACCTCACCGGGATGCGTGCGGGCGTGTATATAGACGGTGCGGCGCGGCTGCACCGGCGTTGTCGATGCGGTGATGGTCAATTCCCAGATGGCGCGGTTCTGCACGCTGGCGCCGATGGAATCCACGGTTACATACAGACTGGTACGCCAGCGCTGCAAATCGGCTAACAGATCGGCATAGCCGTACCCCCAGTGATCGCCCAGCGTTTCGAGCAGGCGCTTGGCCAGTTCGGCATCGTAACCGCATTTATCGGGATTACCGAATTCATCGAATGTATAGTCTGTGGTAAATGGGACAAAATGGTTGAGACCCTGGGATTGCAATCCAAATGCGAATAGGAGGGAAAATAGTATTACGAGAAAAGCGGTTTTTTTCACTTCAACTCCTGCTGGACATCGTTATAATCATTTTTTTGTGCCGTCGAAAAACCGGCATGGTTATCTAGCAAAGATTCTTGCGGTTTTACATGAGACTATGCAGATCGAACTAGAAATTTTCCTCATTTCACCAATAAAAGCTTTTTGGTATCGCTGTATTCATCCGATTCAATGCGATAAAAATATAAACCGGTGGGCAATGGCCTGTCATAATCTTCCACTTCGCCATCTGACGCCAATCCGACAAAATGAACACGACCGCTGCTGCAGAAACGGAAGCGGGCATAGGTTGCCTTGAGGTTTACCTCCGGCGGTATTTTGAACGACAATTTGTTTTCACCGGGATCAAGTCGGACATTTTCAAATACCTGTTCACCCGGATCGCCCCAGAAGCCGTTACCGTTGAAATCAATCCAGGCATTGAGCACGTCGGTACCGGATGCCGTCATAGTAATCAAACTTACGGTCCACGACCATGAGGCGGCATTCTACGATTGATCGATAAAGGTAACACTAAAAGGTATTGAATTATATTACTCAAAGCAAGGATTTCATGTATTTTTTAGGCTATTCAACAAGAAATCAAGCTTTTAACTTGATTTTGAAAAATCGAATTGCTAATTTAAATAAAATTATTGAGGTATAATACAGGAAATAAGTACACCAATTCGTTGTTTACAGGTTAATTAAGTAACTCTGCAGGTGGCACATTTTCAGTTCAGTTCGCGGGTTAACACCGAATCCGGGAAGTAAAAATGAATACTATATGCAATCGTATGCCTTCCATTCGAACCATTCAGGGCAATTGAATCTCAACCATTCAACAAAAGAGTCGAAGAAATGAAAATCGATAAACTGTTCAGCGAAGGCGATCTGAGCGAAATCCGCGAGGCGGTGCACAAGGCGGAAGGGAACATCTCCGGCGAAATCGCTCCGGTGCTCGTGGAAAGGTGCAGTCCCTATTCCATCGCCTACTACCGCGCCTTTATCCTCTCCGGAGCCATTGCAGCTGCCATAATCATTCTGATCGACCAGTGGTATTCCCCCTTTATTTTTTATTCACCCCTGATCAGCATTCTTACCATCACTGCCGCCGCGATGCTGGGAACCGCCCTCATTTTCTTCCGGCCAGAATTAAAAAAACTATTTATTAGCGGAGCCATGATGGAACAAAACATCTATGAGCGGGCGGAAAAATATTTCCTCGACCAGGAACTGTACAAAACCCGACAGAGGACCGGCATCCTGATCCTGGTGGCGCTGTATGAGAAAAGAGTCGTTATCAAAGCGGATAAAGGCATTGCCGAGGTGGTGGAGCAAAACGTCTGGGATGAACTGGTTGATTCGTTTATCGCCTACGGCAAACAGGGCGACATTAAAGCCGGCTTGATCAAAATCATCCGCGATTGCGCAGTTCTACTGCAGGAAAAAGGCTTTGTCAAGACAGAGGACGATATCAACGAATTGTCCGACGATGTCAGAATAGCGAGGTGACGCCATGAAAAAACTGTTCTCTATCCCATTATTCATGACGTTCATGATGGTTGCGTCCGCTCCGGCGCTGGAGGTGCCCTACCTGACCGGCCGGGTGAACGATTACGCCAATGTCCTGTCCGAGGAGGCCAAGCAGCAGCTGACGATAAAATTAGAGCAGCACGAGCAGGCGACCTCCAACCAGATTGTCGTGCTGACGCTTTCCTCTTTGGGGGATGAAAATCTGGAGGATTTTGCCGTCACCGTATTTGATACATGGAAGCTGGGAGAAAAAGGCAAAGACAATGGGGTGTTATTGCTGATCTCCATCCAGGACCGCAAGATGCGCATCGAGGTGGGGTATGGCCTGGAGGGCACTTTGCCGGATGGCCTGGCCGGCAGCATCATCCGGAGCGAAATTGTGCCGCAGTTTCGTCGCGGCGATTATGATGCGGGCATCAACGCCGGTGTGGATGCCATCATCGCAGCCATCGAGGGCGAATACACGGCCGAAACGCCCACCGAGGCCGGTGATGATTTCGACGGGCTCGCTTTTCCCTTTAACCTCATCTTTGGTCTTTTTATTGTCTCCATTCTGGGTGTATTCACCATCAGCGGCGTTTTTACCAAGGGCTGCATGAGCTGGTTTATGTATGTATTTCTGATCCCGTTTTACGCCACGTTTCCGATGTTCATCCTGGGCTCGGTATCGGGCACAACCCTGCTGGGCGCCTATCTGATTGGTTACCCATTGTTCAAACTGATCTTTGGTTCCCGCGCCGGGCAAAACTATCTGAAAAATCGATTCCCGAAATTGTATAAATTATCCCAGAGCGGCATTAAATGGTCATCCGGAAGATCTTCCGGTAAAAGCTGGTCCTCGAGCAGCGGATGGTCGAGCGGCAGCTCATTCAGCAGCGGCAGCAGCAGTTTTTCCGGAGGCGGCGGCAGTTCAGGCGGCGGTGGCGCCAGCGGGTCATGGTGACAAGTCTCTAATGAAAGCTAACGGAAAAACAGGTATGAAAACATTTGCTGGAAGAGTGGTTGCGGGGCGCCGAGAATATTGAGATGCATAGAATACAGACGGGACAGGCTCATTATCCAATAGAAAAATTACGCAAAAAGTTAGGGATGAATTAGCATTGGGAGGGCGGACATTCCTGTCCGCCCAATATTTATTCCTTTTAACACTCAAACTTGTTGAAACCTTCACCTGGCAGAATGCAGGTATTGTCTTTCAGCTGCAATGATGTGGAGCCCACCTGGAAGGTGGACTTCACAAAGATTCACACCCCCCCAGGATTTCTTACTCTTATTTCAACCACTGATCCAGCCAGCCCATCACCGTATCGTGCCACAAAATCGAATTGTGCGGTTTCAGCACCCAGTGGTTCTCGTCCGGGAAATAGAGGAACTTGCTGGGAATGCCCAAGCGCTGCGCAGCGGTAAACGACGACATGCCCTGCGTCTCCACCACGCGAAAATCCAAGGCGCCGTGCACGACCAGAATCGGCGTCTTCCAGTTCTTGACAAAATTGATTGGATTGTGTTTTTCATAACCCCTGGGATTGCTCCAGGGCGTACCCATATGATCCCACTCGGGGAACCATAATTCTTCGGTATCAAAATACGCCAATCGCTCATCGATGTTGCCGTCGTGCGACACCAGGCATTTAAAGCGATCGGGCCAGTTGCCGGCGATCCAGTTGATCATGTAGCCGCCGAATGAAGCGCCGAGAGCGCCCACTTTGGTCCCATCCATCCAGGGATATTTTGCCAGTGCTGCAGCCAGCCCTTTTTGCAAATCCACCAGCGGCTTGCCGCCCCAGTCGCCGCGGATAGCGTCGGTGAACGCCTGGCCGTAACCGACCGAGCCGTGAAAATCCACCATCACCGCCGCATA
>JAFGSU010000379.1 GCA_016934435.1 Candidatus Zhuqueibacterota bacterium
CCAGTACGTCCTTGAAAAGCCGGAGGTTGCGCGAAGATATTTTGCATATTTGTACCATACCTATCCGCAATCAAAATGGGCTGATGATGCCCAGTATTTAACGGCGCAATGTTATATCGTCGAAGGCAAACTGGATTCGGCCAACAGGTTACTGAAACAGTTCGTCAGAGTTCACCCCAGATCGCTGTTTGCTGACCTGGCTGTTGCGGATCTGGAAAGTGACATCTGGGATACAGAAGAGCCGGCGGACCCTATGCCTGATAAACCGGTTATGCCGAAACCGACCACCGGCAAAGCATACTGGGCTATACAGGTGGGAGCCTTCACGGTGCGTGAAAACGCGACCAATATTTTAAAAGGTTTGCAGGAGGTAGGGTATCATGGCGAAATTGTGCAGAAACGGGTGGGTAACCGTTTGTTCCATGCCGTCTGGATCGGACAATTTAAGGACAGGGCATCAGCAGAGGCCTATGCGCAACGATTCGTCGTCAAACTGACAAAAGAATATCAGATTGTTAAAAAACCCTGAATGGAAGAAATCCATGAAAAAAGACTTATTTTCCGTACTCGAGCGTGGTCCTATGTTGTTCGATGGCGGCATCGGCACTCAGCTGCAGGCTCTGGGATTGGCGGTCGGCGAAATCCCGGAAACCTGGAACATGCTCTATCCTGAAAAGGTTTTCTCGGTGCATGATCGGTACTGCAAAGCCGGCGCAGAAATCCTGACAACGAATACGTTTGGCGCTACTCCGTTTAAATTAAAAAAAGGCGGCGTCGAGTTAACGGCCTATCAGGTCAACAAATCCGCTGCCGTACTGGCCGCGAAAGCAGCCGGCGATTCGGTCTATGTCGCCGGTTCGATTGGTCCTACAGGTGCTCTGCTTATGATGGGGGAGATCGATGAATCCGAACTCTTGAGCGGTTTCACCGAACAGGCGCGTGGATTGGCGGATGGTGGCGCGTATGTGCTTATCATTGAAACCATGTCCGATATTAAAGAAGCCACGATTGCCCTGCAGGCGGTTCGACAGGCCTGCGCTTTGCCGGCTATCGTCTCGATGAGTTTTGAACCTGGACGGCAGGGCTATCGTACCATGATGGGCGTGGATATCCCAACAGCGGTAAAAACACTGGAAGCGCAGGGCGCTGATATCATCGGAACCAATTGCGGTGTGGGCATAGACCATGCCATTGAAATTGTCGCAGAAATGCGTAAACATACCTCCCGGCCGTTACTGGCGGAACCCAATGCAGGTTTGCCGCAATTGCAGCAAGGTCGCACCGTCTACCTTGAAACAGCAGAAGCCATGGCGGAAAAAATTCCCCACCTTCTGAACGCGGGCGCGAATTTAGTAGGAGGGTGCTGCGGTACGACCCCTGAACATATCACGGCTTTTCGTATGGCTATGAAAAAGGAGTAAATATGTTAAAACGTATTGCCGTCATCATCGATCCTGAACTGGACTGCCGGGCTGTGTTCTCAGCAGCCAGGGTTCTGGGCAAAGCAACCGATGCCGTACTGTTAGCCGTGCCCTGCAACTTTGCAGGAAAAAAGAAAAAAGCCGCGCAGCCGGAAAAGGAAGGAGCGTCTAAAACAAACCTGGGTGCTCGCAAATTGGGTGAATTTGTGCGCAGCTGCGCCACTGCCAAAATTGATTATGAAGTCGCTTCTTCCACACCCCTCACTTTCAAAGAAGCCCTGTCAACCATACAGGGGGCTGATATGCTTGTTCTGGCAAGGCCGGCGGAGAATCCATGGCCGGACAAGATTTTTGAAAAGCATTTGCGCCAGCTGATCGTTCGCTGTGGCTGTCCGGTGCATCTGGCAGCCGGATCAGCCAGAGCGATTAAAAACATCCTGATTGCATGGGATGGATCGACCGAATCGATCCGTACGGTGAAAATGCATGTGCAACTTTTTCAGGCACTAAAACCCCATTATCTCTTTATTTTATGCAGCGATGATTCGGTCGAGGCGCAGACGCAACTGCATGTGGCAACGGATTATATCTCTCATCACCCGGTGAGCGCAGAAACGCTATCTTTTCCGGGTGAACCGGCCAAAATACTGAGTGCGGCATTCACAAGACTCAAGGTGTGGCATCTGCTGGTCGGCTTGCACCGACGCAATATATATAACAAGAAAAAATTCGGCAGAACAAGCCGAACCCTGTTAAGAGACCCATCGATTGCTTTGTTCTTGTACGACTAGATGGAGGATGGTTTGTTTTATCGCTTTTGTCCACGATGTGGACATTCCCTGCAGCAGCAGGATGAAAATGGAAAAAAGCGTCCAACCTGTACGCAATGTGGATTTGTACACTACCTCAATCCGGCGCCGGCCGTCGGTGTGATACTCGAGCAGGAGGGTAGCATTCTCCTGGTGCAGAGAAAGTTCAAACCCAAAGCCGGCGATTGGAGTTTGCCGGCGGGATTCGTCGAATATGATGAAACCCCTTTAGAAACCGCGGTGCGCGAAACAAAGGAAGAGACCGGCCTGGATATTGAAATTAGATCGCTTTTTGAAGTCTATGGCGCCTGCGATGACCCGCGGGTGCGCGTGGTATTAATCGTGTATACCGGCATGATTGTCGGCGGCAAACTAACAGCCGGCGACGATGCCATCGCCGCGCAATTTTTTCCCATGCATAGCCTTCCGGTCAATATGGCATTTTCAAGCCACCATGCCGCCCTGAAAAAATATGTGCAGGAGCAAATTTCGGGGAATACATCGGCTGTATCGTCGTAATATTTTGTGCCTTTATCTGTGGATTTGAGTTAGGTTAATGAAAAAAACACCCTTTGGCATGCAAGTTACTAAAAATAGCGGCATAATTATTGCATATATCTTTTAAGTGTAAAAATGGTCTCAAAAGCAGAAAAGAAAAAAAATCATGATAAGTAATTATTTACTTGACATTTTGATAAAGTTTTCGTTAATTGTAAGGGTATGTGGGATTAAAGACATCCGTCTTTTGGTGTTGGGTTGAAGGGAGGTAATTGGGCATGAATATCCTCATAGCTCATTCCAATATTTCCTATCTGGAAGCAACGAAACAACTGTTGCGCGTTCACGGTCCGGATTTTAAAGTGGACAGCGCCACATCCATCCAATCTTGTATTCAGCGATTTCAGCAAAATCACATTGATATTTTTCTCATCGACAGCGTATTACTTCGCGATGATCCCAAATCTTTTCTGGAGTTATTGCGTCCGATCGCCAATGCGCGTACGGTAATTATTTTACTGGAAGAATCGGAATATCAACTGGCTGATGAACTGCGGCGAGAAAATATCTATGAACTGGTTTATAAGCGCAAGGGGTATCTGTCGGCTCTGCCGCAGGCTATCCGGGAATTATATAAAAAGACCTCGGAAAGCGAATCAGCCGCAGCGTCGCCTTTGCCGCCGCAAGAGTCAGCCGCCGCCCGGAGCGGTATTGCCGTCAGTGAGGGCTATTTTGTTTGCGATCGCAAGGGTCGTTTTCTTTCAGCCAATAAAACCCTGCAAAAAATAGCCGGTTATAGCGAAGATGAGATTCTGGAACTATCCCTAGCTGATATGCTGGGCAAAGACGATGAGCGCGAGTTTTTCAATCACCTCTTTTCAATGCCCGGCGACCGCGAGATCCCTTCCATCAGTCTGAGCATCATCGATAAAGTGGGAGAGCGACATCCGGTTGACTTGAAGATACGCGTTTTACATGATGAATCGGCTGAAAAGAATATCATCGGTTTTCGCGGCAGCCTTACGGTTCTGGCGCCGGCGCAACCGCAATCCCCGGCGCGGCGCGAGGAAATTGACCAACCTTTGATGATTAACTATCTGCTGGATATTGTGCAGATGAGTTATACCGAACCCCTCAACGTCCTGCTCAAGCGAATCGCCGAGGTAGTCTGTCAGGTTTTTGGTTTCAAGCGATCAACGGTGGCGCTGCTGGATCGTCTGAAAAAAGCCTATATCAAACACGCCATGATCGGCTACAGCAACCAGGAGTCGCACTCTTCAGCGACTCATACTCGTGAGGTGCCGCAGGATATTATCCAGCGCATCTTTACCGATCGGGAAAAGATAAAAATCATCTACCACGACCAGCCCGTTCGTGATACTCAGATGCTGCTCGATTCCGGGTCGAGCAGCCGGAGTCATGCGTTGACCCGTCCGGAAAATGTCTGGCACAAGCGTGATCTGGTGTTATTGCGACTGGCCGACCATCGTAACAATCAATTCGGATATATTTCTCTGGATGAACCGCTGGACGATCTGGCGCCGAATCAGGCCACATTTCAAAACCTTGAAATGTTTTCGCAATTGTTATCCATGGCCATCGAAAATTATTACCGTTTCTCATCCATCGACCGAAAAAATCGCCGCCTCAAACAGGTTTTGATGACCAGCAATATCTTCAAACTCTATCTGAGTCTGAACGAATTGTTGAAGGAAATGGTGTGGTCGGTCAAGTTTTCGCTGGAATTTAACCTGGTATCGCTGGTACTCATCAGCAAAAAAAGCGGTCAGCTGGAGACCAAGGCGGTGGCTTGTGATGATAAAATCAAATTATTGCAGATCAGTGAGCTGAGTTATGATCTGAAGGAATTCAGCAACCTGCTGCGCGACGAGTACCAACGCGGGAAATCCTATCTGATCACTTCTGAGGAACCGGCATTAAAGCATTTGAAGCAAGTCTATTACGGCCGTACCAGTAACGGCCATTACGTCGATGGTTGGCCTTACTGGGCGCTGTTGTTGCTGCCGATCAAATCGAGAGAAGGCAAGATCATCGGTTTTCTCATGGCCGACGATCCGGCCGATGCCCGCATGCCCAGCGCCGAAACGATTAATATTATCGAAATTCTGGCCAATCAGGTCGCCATTGCCATCGATAACCGCATGCTGTATGTCCAGGCCAAGGAACAAATCAATACCGAATCGGTCGCCGAGGCGCCTCCGGAACAGGAGGAAGATAATGACGACGATAAACCCGATGATGAAGGCAGCAGCGGATTACGACGCCTGGTGGATCGGTTTTTGCGTTGATGATTATTTTTTATTGGATTCGCTGTTCATCAGCTAATTGAATCGATCAGGCGCCACTCACAGGCTTATCGAAATAAATTGTGGACACCGAATCGGTGTTTTTGTTCGAAACGAAAAGCCCCCTGTTTTTTAATGAAAGACAGGGGGCTTTTGGCATTTTACCTTTACTTTTTAAAAAAAATTGTTACATTGTAGTATGAACCGACGTGCCTTTTTACATACCACCATCGCGTCCATTATGGCCGCCTATCTGTTCGGCGGGAAAAAGTATGCAAAAGCCGCAAGGCAGGATCGCAGTTCCACCGTGGTGATGGCTCGAATCGAGCCATCCGATCCTGAAGCAGGATTTAATGCGTTGCGGTTGCAATCTGTCCTCGATCGCGCCCTGGAAAGCCTGACCGGACTGCCGTCTCCCGCTGCCTGGAAGCAATTTATCAGTCCGAACGATGTGGTGGGCCTGAAGGTGAACGCGCTGGCCGGCAAGGGACTCTCGACCAGCAAAGCCCTGGTGGAAGCTGTCTGCAACCGGCTGCAGGATATCGGCATCCCGGCCGGCCATATCATCATTTTCGACCGCATGGATCGTGACCTGCAACGCGCCGGCTATGTTATCAGTACGAACAAAAAGAAACCGCAATGTTACGGCAACGACCGGGTCGGTTTTGATCATCGAATTTATGAATACGGCGCCGCCGGCAGTCGCATCACCCGCCTGGTGACCGATATCTGTACGGCCATCATCAATTTGCCGATCATGAAAGATCACGGCATCGTTGGCGTCAGTGGCGCCTTGAAGAATCTCTTCGGACTCATCGATAATCCCAACAAATATCACGATAACGTCGGTGATCCGTTTGTGGCCGATGTCGCCCTTTTGAAACCCATACGTGATAAAGTTCGTTTAACTATTTGTGATGCATTGACGGCGCAGTACGAAGGCGGACCACCCTATATGCCGCATTGGACCTGGCCGATGAATACCCTGATCGCAGCCACCGATATGGTGGCCATGGACCGAATCATCTGGGACATCATTGAGGAGAAACGGCGCGAGAAAAGATTGCCCACCTTGAGAGAAGCGGGGCGCGAACCCACCTATATTGCCACTGCGGCGGACCGGAATCACAATCTCGGCCACAACGAATTGAACAATATAAATGTAATAAAAATTTAGATGGAACCATCATGTCGGTATCACGTCGAAAATTTATCCAATGCTCCTGCGGGGTCGGTTGTTTATATATGAGCGGCCTAACCGGCTCTCTGCTGGCAAAATTGCCGGGTCAGAATCGTGAGCAGCTGATAGAGGCGCGTTACTATGAAAAATTGCCGCACCGCAAGATAAGATGCCTCCTGTGTCCGCGCGAGTGCGTCATCGATGATCTGGAGCGCGGCTACTGCGGGGTGCGGGAAAATCGCGGCGGCACCTATTATTCACTGGTTTACGGCAAGCCGGTGAGTATGCACATCGATCCCATCGAGAAAAAACCGCTGTTTCATTTCCTCCCCGGCAGTGAGGCTTTTTCTATAGCCACCGTAGGATGCAATGTACTGTGCAAATTTTGTCAGAACTGGGAAATTTCTCAGGCGCGGCCCGAACAGGTGCCGGCCGCCGATGAACCGCCGGAAAAAATCGCTCGAGCCGCACAGGTCAACCGCTGCGCCTCCATCGCCTACACCTATAATGAACCGGTGATTTTTGCTGAATACATGTACGATATTGCAGAGATCGCCAATTCGCTCAGTGTGCATAGCGTTATGATCACCAACGGATACATTAACGCCAAGCCCATGCGCGATTTGTGTCGGGTGCTGCGGGCTGTGAAAATCGATCTCAAAGCCTTCACCGAACGATTTTATCGCGAACTGGTAGCCGGGGAACTCAAACCGGTTCTGGATACCCTAATTCTTCTTAAAAGCGAAGGCATGTGGACGGAAATCGTCTACCTGGTGATTCCGGGGCAAAATGATGACCGCAAGGAGCTAACGGACCTATCCAGATGGATCATGAAGGAACTGGGGCCCGACACACCGGTGCATTTCACTCGATTTCATCCCATGTATCGCCTGACGAATTTGCCGTCCACACCGATCGCCACTTTGCAAATGGCGCGCAATATCGCCCTGGATGCGGGCATCCATTATGTTTATACCGGCAACGTGCCGGGCGATCCGGGAGAAAATACCTATTGCCCGCACTGCCGTAAAATGCTCATACAACGCATCGGCTATCATATCGTACGGAATGAAATCAAGAATAACCAGTGTCCGTATTGTAATACAAAAATCGCAGGAATCTGGCAATAAGTGTAATTGAGGATAATGATAAGATGAGATTATGCACGGTCATTTTTTTAGTACTCCTTCTCACTATCGCCTGCAGGAAGGATGAGGCGCTTTCACAATCGCAGAAAGCCGTCGTGCGCAAGCCGGTTGTCGCCGGTCAATTTTATCCGGCGCGTGCAGGTGAATTGCGGCAAGAAATCGAGGGCATGCTGGATCGGGCGCCTGCTGTATCCGCCGGCGGCAAGATCATTGCCTTGAGTGTGCCGCATGCCGGCTATGCTTATTCAGGCCCCACGGCTGCTGCGGCGTATAAACAGGTAGCAGGCCAGGCGATCGAGCTGGTGGTTGTTCTGGCTCCGAGTCACCGGGACTATGTGCGCGGCGGGTCGCTGTTCCAGGGCGATGCGTATGAGACGCCGTTAGGGAAGATGATGGTCGATAAAGCGCTCGCTCGCAAGCTAACGCAGTCGTGCGAGCATTTCCAGTTCAGCAGTCTCGGTCATGGTATGGAGCACTCTCTCGAAGTACAGCTGCCTTTCATTCAGACGCTTTTTCCGCAGGCGAAACTGCTGCCGATTATCATTGGGTCATTCGACTGGCCCGGCTGTCACAAGATGGGTATGGCTCTGGCCAAAGTTTTGCAGGACAAAAAGGCGCTGTTGGTGGCCAGCACCGATTTATACCACGGCTATTCGTATGAAACCTGCAAACGCAGTGACGAAGCCACGCTCAAGGCTATGCTGGCGTTGCAACCGCAGGCGCTGTGTGAGGGATTTTTACGCGAATCGCTGCAGGCTTGCGGAGCGGGTCCGGTGGTCATCGTCCAGGTTGCCGCCAGGGAATTGGGCGCCGATAAAGCCACGCTGATCAGCCGCACCAATTCGAACGATGTAACAGGAGAGAAAGGAGGTTACGTTGTGGGTTATGGTTCAATCGCTTACAGCAACTCCGATGGGTCAGGCCGCAAAACGTTCCAGCCGTTGGAGAAAAACGTCCAGAAAGAATTATTGCGCATGGCCAGGAAAAGCATCGAGCACTATCTGAAAACCCGGACCAGGCTCTCGTTTCAACCGACCCATGAAGTCATGAAGGAAAAACGCGGGGTTTTTGTCACCATCACCGAAGGAGGCATGTTGCGCGGTTGTATCGGATATCATGAATCGGATCGACCTTTGTATGAACTGGTGCCTGATCGCGCCATTGCCGCTGCTTTTGAGGACCCCCGTTTTCCGCCTCTGCGGCCGGATGAACTGGACAAAATCCTCATCAAGATATCGGTCTATTTGACCAATGTTTATCGCATCAACGACATCGGTGAATTCGAGATGGGAAAACACGGCATCATCATAGTCAAAGGTGGGCGCGGCGCCACTTATCTGCCCGAAGTGCCCCAAGAGGCTGGCTGGCGAACCGTGGAAGAAGAGATGGAGAGCCTGTGCCAGAAAGCCGGTTTGCCTTCCGGCGCCTGGCGCGACGGCGCCGAGTTTTATGTTTATCGCACACAGGTGTTTGATGAAAAAATGCTCAATGATTAAGGTGAATAATTATGGCCAAGGAGAATGAAGACGTCTTTATGCTCTCCGCCGAGGAGAAGGAAGAGCTGCTAAAAATTGCTCGCACTACCATTGCCAACGTAGTCATAGGCCGAAAACTGCAGCCACCGGAGGCGAAATTTCCGGTGTTTTTAGTAAATCGCGGCGTTTTTGTCACGCTTCACAAAAAAGGCGAACTGCGTGGCTGCATTGGTCTGGTTGAACCCGAAAAACCCCTGCTTGAAGCAGTCGTCGAGATGGCGGAAGCCGCCGCCCTGCATGATCCGCGTTTCAAACCGGTTCGCATCGATGATGTTCCCGATCTGGACATTGAAATATCCGTGCTTTCGCCGTTACAGCAGGTGACCGAACTCGAGGAAATCGAGGTGGGTACGCACGGCTTGATGGTGGAACGGGGCTATTTCAGTGGCTTGCTGCTGCCGCAGGTGGCAGTGGAGAACGAATGGAATCGTACTGCTTTTCTGCAGCACGCCTGCCTCAAAGCCGGTTTGCCCATGGATGCCTGGCACGATACAGAACTTGAAATATATATCTTTACCACTGAGGTTTTTGGCGAGTCGAAAGACGAGTCTATGATTGTTGAATGATGATGATATCTATCGTAATTGTTATTCACTTTTTTGTAGGGTGGGTATGGACCCACTCTATTGAAATTTGCAATGTATCTTGAAAATTAAATTAAAATCACTTGCTTTAATATCCCATCTGAATTAAATTCATTCTATAGCCGATTTGGTGATCATATTTCGATCAAGCATGATCCCCGCCTTTGGAACCGTCCCGGTTTTATTGAACTATCATCGAATCGGCAAATGCTGCATCCACGTTTCTTCTTCCAATATTTTCGTATCATAGTTATTTGTTTCAACCGTTGATACTGCCTGGGTCAGGTATTATCCTGAAGAAGGTAGTAATAAAAATGAATTGACGGCTCTTGTATTAGATGGTTCTGGCAACAGTCTTGTAACAGGAAGCAGTGGTCCGCCGGAAAATTCCGATTACCTCACCATCAAATTCGATGTGTCCGGAAACATGATTTGGAGGGCCTGTTATAACGGGTCGGCAAATGGCAATGATGTGCCAAACGATATCGCAGTGGACCATTTTGGCAATGTCTACGTAACCGGTTACAGTGAGGGAATCGGTTACGACAGGGATTATATCACCATCAAATATGATTCTACCGGCAAGGAACAATGGGTCAGTCGATATAATGGACCCGGCAATGCCGTCGACATGGCGACAGACCTTGCTGTCGAGGAAGCAAGTAATGTTTATGTCACCGGCGGAATCGACGGCGACCACAATACTATGGTCAAGCGAGGTGAGCGCCAAGCGAAGCTCGAATATCACTAACTGGGTGAGAAAGGGAAAATGCGAGCCCAATCAAGTCCCAGTCACGGTAAAAC
>JAFGSU010000380.1 GCA_016934435.1 Candidatus Zhuqueibacterota bacterium
ACCGCCCCCGCTTGCAGCACCTGCAGCGCAAAATCGTGTCCGTCATACCGTTCCCCGGCCAGTGCGAAGAAAACATCTCCTGAAGCGATGGTGCGCGAGTCGGTAGCAACCTTCGTCACCGGCCGATCCAGGTCGGCAGCCGGGCCCATCCAGCGTCCTTGTGCGCCCTGTACGATATCCTTTATAGTCAGCGTTGAATCCGACATCAACAACTTTAAAAAATAAGTAGTTTTCTTAAATCCACCGACGATTCGCAGTAGAGCATAACCTGCTCCGAGTTGCGCAACCGGCGACCGGCAAGTGGTTTCTGGGTCACCACTCTGCCGGAACCATTTACCACAGCCTTGATATTTTCAGCCGCCAGCACATTGAGGGCATTGCGAATGGGCAGTCCGACAACATCGGGTATCGGCCGAGGACCTTGCGATGGGTCCTGCTTTTTACAAACCAGCGCGACCTTACCCGATATGGTCACTTTTGTCCCGGCCTTTGGCGACTGCGATATGACGATGCCGTCGTCCCCTGAAATATGCAGTTTTAAGTCCATGGCATAAGCCAGATTCTTAGCAACGGATTTGGCGTGCCCGATGAAATTCGGCACAATCCGATGATCATCCTGGACCAGCTCGAGATCCAGATCCGTACCCTCTTCGGCTTCGATGTCGATGCCCCTGGTGTAAACGAGCTGCCTGGCAATACGCGCGAAACAGGGCGCCGCAACATCGCCTCCCAGATAACTGGTTTTCGGATTGTCGATCATGACAAAAATGACGAACCGGGGTTTGTCCTTGGGGAAAAAGCCGCCAAAACTGGCAATGTACTGCCCTCTGATGTATCCGCCCCCCCTCGGGCGCACCATTCGCGCGGTGCCGGTTTTACCGCAAACATGGATACCCGGTAATTTGGCGCGGACACCGGTGCCGCGTTCCACCACTTGGCACATCATCTCTTTCAAAGTATCTGCCGTGCTTTCCGTGATCACCCGGCGAACCGCTCTGGGCGGCGTGCGATACACGACACTGTTGTTTTTATTGCGAATCTCTTTTACAACAAAGGGAGTCCTCAGAACACCGCCATTGGCTATGGCGCAAAACATATTCGCCATTTGCAAAGGCGTTACCGCGATGTTATGACCATAAGCCATGGCCAGAGGCGTGAATCCCGACCAGCGCGACAATTCCGGCAGCGTACCGCCGATTTCTCCGGTCAGTTCGATTCCCGTTTTATTGCCGAAACCAAAATTACGCGCATACTGATAAAGCATGCGGCGATCCTGTTTCATCACCGATTTGGCCATCCCAATGTTGGATGAATACACCAGCACATCCCGCAGGGTCAGCCAACCGTAAGGATGCACATCGTGAATGGTTTCGCGCATCACATTGTATCTGCCGTCCTCACAAAACACGCGATCATCAGGCTTGTTAAAGCCTTCATTGAGAAGCATGGCCATGCCCAGCAGCTTCAGCGTACTCCCAGGTTCAAATTGATCAGTAATGGCGCGCAGACGCCAGGTAGACGGAGCGTACTTGCCGGGTGAATTGGGATTATAACTCGGTTCCGACGCCAGGGCGAGCACCTCCGATGTTTTTGCATCCATGATGATAACCACACCGCTATCGGCATTGGCCTCACGGATGGTCCGGTGCAGCTCCTTATGAGCAATGTTTTGATAGATATAATCGATCGTCAGAACGACATCCGAGCCGTCGGTGGCGGGTTCAACGGGATATCCCGCATGTGTGAAAAGATCATAATTGCCGATGGCCGTCTTTTGACGCGTGGCTTTGCCGGCTACGCCGTACAGCGTTCTTTCAAATGATAGCTCCACGCCGTTCAGACCATGACCATCAACATCGGTGAATCCGATCAACTGACAGCCCACGGAGCCTTTGGGATATTGACGCGACATTTCGTGAAAGCACACGACGCCATTCAGGCCAAGGGCTTGAACCAAAAGTCCGACACGGCGAGGTTTGCGCCTGGTTATGTATACAAAATCGCTTTGCGTCGCCAGTTTTCCTTCGATGTAGGCAGCGCTCTCACCCAGGAGCCGGGCTAACTTTTGCGCCGTTCCTTGACGATCCTTAATTTTCTCGGGATAGGCGCCTATGGAGACGGTGGGAATATTCATGGCCAGCGGACGAAGACAACGATCATAAATAGTACCGCGTTCGGGCATCAAGCGCTCGGTTATCTCATACTGTCCCCTGGCTAATGCCATGAATTTCTCCCTCTGAATGAGCTGTACCTGCAACAAACGCAGCGCCAGAACCAGAAACACCAGCACAACGACGGCGAAAAAAAGGTGCGTTCTCCAATTTGCATAACGCTCATGCTTTCTTATGTTGCCATATAAACCCATGTTGCCAGCACTTTTTTGAGTATACAACCACTCCGGTTTGCGCCTTCCTGTCGACAAAGCCGGACCTGTTATTGCATTTTATCCAATTTCTCGGTCAATTTTTCAAATGTATTTTTTTCCTGCAAGATGATTTTCGGTACCAGGATCAAATGCAATCGATCCGTGGCAATGGGGGTCAACCGTTCCTCGGTGCGCAACGAATCGATCTTCCCCTGCAGCAAGGCGTTTTCCCCCTGCAGCATCTTCAATTCCGCCTGCAGGCGATCATTTCGGCGATACTGATAATCGATGTTAGTTTTTTGCCAGACTTTAAAGAACGAAAACATTGCAAAGACCAGCAACGCCAGAAGGACCTGGCGGTGTGGCGGGGTTGTGCGCCGCCACTTTCGACTCGCCGAACGATATGTCAATCTTGTACCGGTCATATTATTATAATTTGAACAGGTTGATTCTTTCCATTTTTATTTTAGATGCTCTTATGTGCGCCGATGCGGATGAACCGCACGCGACGGATGCTACATCAACCGCAGAAAACACAGAGAACGCGGGATCAGTAATTAAAATCGAGTCGGACAAAGTTTAAAAACCTCCTGTTTTATAGTTGAAATCCCGCGTTCTCTGCAGCCACTGCG
>JAFGSU010000381.1 GCA_016934435.1 Candidatus Zhuqueibacterota bacterium
AAAATAAAAACCCAGAAAAAATACGAATTTGCGGCAAGTGCGTACTTGTGATTTTCAACAGGTTTCTTTCTTTTTTAATGACATGTTTTCACACATTCTCCAGGAGCTTGGGAGCGAGAGGGAAGGCGGGTTTTCCAACCCGCCCGGGGGTGGGGGAAAACAACATTCACCCGACTCGCACAAAAAACAGGCGGGCAGGAATGCCCGCCATCCGTTTGAATTTGCATTACGTTTTCACACATCTCCGGGAGCTTGGGAGCGAGCGGGGGAATGCCAGACGGATTCGCGCCGAAGGCGTGGCAAGATTATGGCAGCTGCGCGTCCGCGCCGGTAATCCAGGCTTCATCTAAGATGCTGACAAATATCCCGTGCGGCATCTTGGCGCTGACGTCTGCAGTCGAAAAGCCATAGAAGGCGCAGACAATGCCGCCGTCGTCGCTGTATATGGCGGTGTTGTAATTATACATCCAATATTCCTGGTTATTGTTGCCGAACGGCGGCTGGATTCTTCCGGCGATCAGCAATCGACCTTTGTGCTCTCCATATTTCAAGGTGATCCCCGGTTCCATGGCGACAATGCCGATCGGACTGGAGCCATGGATGCCCTGTCCGAGCACATTGGCTGAAACCGTGACCGGCTCCTTCCGCCAGCTTTTGCCGTCATCGGTACTGCGATAGAGATATGGATCGGGCCCGGACGGGGATAAGATGATCAGATCGCCGCTGGTCTCATCGAGGATGATGTTGCCATGCAACTTTTCGCCGGGTGCAACCTCTTCAGCTGCAGACCATGTTCTGCCATTGTCCGAACTTTTTCGCATTATGGAACAGCCATCGGCGAAGGCAAAGACTGTTCCCGTCGGAGCTGTCAAAATGCTGGGCATTCTAATATTCCGTTCTCCTTCAGGCGTCTTGAACAGCGTCTGGACTTGAAAAAACGGCGCAGAGCGGTCGCCGATTAATGATGCGGCGGCCGACGCATCCGTCTCCTCCATTTTGAATCGCGTGCTCACCACCGAATGTTTTTTCGGCCCAACAGAGTATTTTATATAGGTTGTGGCGACGATCGTGCCGTCCGGGGTGATTTCGACGCCCGGATAGCCGCAATCGCTGCCGGCATGGCTGTGCAACAACTTGATGCGGTATTCACCGGGTTTGCCGTTTTTAATATCGGCATAGGTTCCCACCCAGGCGACAAAATGGCCGTAGGTCGGACTGTTTGGGGCGCGATCGCGAAAAGCGATCAGCAGACGGCCGTCCTGCGTATAAACGCCCTGGTGCCGGTCGCCGGCAAGTTCCCATATGGTCGCAACCGGATGCGTCCAGGTCTCGCCTTCATCGGAGCTGAACATCATCAGACTGGTGCCTTGATGGGTGTTCTCCCGCATCAGGCAACAGAGCTCTTTCTGATTGGGCGACCTGAAAACAAAAGGTTCACACGGCAGTTTGCCTTCGACCCTGGCAATGACTCTGGGCTCCGACCAGGTCAGGCCGCCGTCCGAGGTTCCGGTCTGCAGCACCACCAGCGATTCGCCTTCGCGGCGATGATAGAAACCCATGTAGGTGGCGTCCTTTAGGCGGACAATGCTGCTGAACGTCATGACGCAGTCAAATCCCAGCGCCGGCAGCTCACGCCAGGTTTTGCCGCCGTCTTCGCTGACGATGCGCGGCATATCGGGTTTGGCGGAAAAGACCCACAACCTGACGGTGCCGGTTTTAACATCCATCAATCGATAGATGCTCGGGCAGTTTTCGTGGGTGGAAAAGCCATCCGGCAACTGGTCGTCCATTCTCTTCCAGGTGAGGCCGGCGTCGCGACTGACCGCCATCGGGCCGGCGTGGCCGCCATGACCGATGTTCCAGACGCAATACATGGTCCTGCCGTCCGCCATCAGGACGGTGGTCGGATGACCCTGATAGACCGTTTCTGTGCCTTCGGCAATGATCACATGATGATCGGTTTCTGCGGAAATATCGACAAGCGGCAATGCCGTCTGCCCAAATGTAATGACGGCCGTCAATCCGATGACGACCAGAGTCAGCCGGATACAGTGAGACGTAAGAATGAATGCCATATGGCCTCCAAAGTTTTTCCTTAAAGACGGTGATTCGCCATCTTGCGAAACAAAACATCGAAAAACTCTTGTGAATTACCATGGTTCTGATATATATTTCACCATCGAGAATTGTGTCAACCACTTTGACATCGAGAACAGTGTCAAGACAAAGGTTGGTTATCAGTACTGGTTCATCGATAAGAACTTTCTCGATGGCCGGACGCTGAAGCTGAGCGTCGTCGAACCGCACAGCGCAACGCATGCGCCGCACCGGCACGCTGAGGATGAAATCTTTTTCGTGCTCGAGGGCACGGCTGAATTCAGCCTGGATGGAGAAAAAGCAATCGGAGGGCCTTATACCAGCTTTTATTGCCCGGCCAATCGTTCGCACGGTATACGCAATGCCGGCGATAATGTTTTAAAATACCTGGTGATCAAAAAATATCCAAGAGCACAAATAAAACGCAATGACGATGCTGTTGAAGTAAAAGTCCGTCCGGACGACTGACGGATCAAGCATGCAGGTGAGTCGCCCGGGCATCGTCAGCGACGGATCCTCACTGCACCGCGGTCATCGACGGCGGCGCTGCGGACGGATCGCTCGCCCATTCCTTGTTGGGTTCGGGTCCCATCTGAAACTCCAGAGTGCCGCCGCGGACGATATCTTCATGGGTGATCCAGGCCTTGTCGTACGGTTTACCGTTCAGGGTGGCCGATTGAATATAGATATTTTTATCGGACAATCCATGCGCCAGAATGGTAAATTTCCTGCCGCCGTACAGAGCTTTATCAAGGTTCAGGACAACGCTCGGAAAAATCGGCGCCGTCAACTGGTAGGAGGGATGGCCGGGACACACCTGAAAGATTCCCATGGCGCTCATGACGTACCAGGAGGCCATGCAGCCGTAATCGTCGTCGCTTTCTCTGATAAAGCCGTCGGGCGTCGCTTTGAACACACGGCCGTAATAGGGTTCGTCATAGAATTCGTGGGTGCCGTAATATTGACGCACCGGTTCGGTGAGAATGGCTCGGACGTATTTTTGCGTCAGCCAGGGCGCGCCGGCATGTATAAATAAAAACGGCGTATGCAAACCGGGTTGATTGCCCATGTTATAGAGTGTGTACCTGAAAAAATAATTCAGGTCGTGGACAAATTTTTCCCGTCCGCCGATCAACTGGATCAGGCCCTCCACATCGTGCAGCACCCACCAGCGCCACATCCACATGCTTCCTTCATAGACGTGCTTTTCGTCGATGACGCGCGGATCGTGGGGGAACTCCAGCCAGTTGCCGTGTTCATCGCGGGCGCGGAAAAAGCCGTAGATATCGTCCTCCTCCCCTCGCCAGCAGACGGCGGTGCTGTCCCATACGTTTTTATAAAAGCCGGCGCGACGCATGAATTCCTGATAATCGGCTTCCTCGCCCAGTTCTTTGGCGATCTGCGCGACGCACCAGGCATCATAGGACCGCTCCATGGTATAGTCCGGCCTGAGCTGAACATAACCGAGCTCCGCCGTCTTGCGATACCGTTGCAGTCGTACGGGATTGCCGAGGACAAAACGGTATTCGGTGATTTCATCGCGAATGCCTTTGTATAGTTCCCTCAGATCGCCGTCATCCAGTCCTTTTTGCCGGCCATCCACCGCGACGGCCAGCATGTGTTCATAGCGGCAGTTGAGGTAAACCGGCCGCTTCCAGTCGTATTTGTAGATATCTCTGATGGAATGGATGATGTCTTTGTAAACAACCGGCTCGGTGAGGGTGAGCAGGGAGTATTTGCGAAAGTCGTCCCAAAAGGCATAGCCGTCATATTGGGTGTGGTCCAGTTTGTGGATTTCACCGTCATATCCGCTTGAATAGCCGTCCACATCGGTGATATTGTTGGGGGTGATATAGGAATGGTAGAGGTGGGTGTAAAAGATCGTTTTGTACTCCTCCTCGCCCTGAACCTCTACTTTTCCCAGTACATCCTGCCAGGCGTTCTGTGCCCTGGCTACAGCGCCTTTGAAATCCCAATCCGGCATCTCCTCCTTGAGATTCTTTTTCGCGCCCTGTTCGCTGACGACGGAAAATCCGATTTTGAGCAAAATCGGTTCATCGGCGCGGGTGTTGAAGCGGAGGATGGCGCCGCTGTTGCTGCCGGATAATTCTTTGCGATTTTCATAGACTGTATCGCCCCAGACGGCGAAATGATGAAACGGTTTGTTGAGTTTGATGTAGTAAAACAGCGTGCTTCCCAGCTGCAGGGAGCCGGTTAATTCGGTCTTGCTCACGATTTTCATCGTCGATTGTATTTGGCGCCCGGCATTGATCAACAGGTGGGCATCCTTGCTGTCCGGGAAAAAGTAGCGATGCAATCCAGAATGCACCCCGGCGGTCAGTTCGACTCTGATGTCGAGAGAATCCAACCTGACGCTGTAGTAGCCGGCCCTTGCCTGTTCCGACGTCTTGTCCATCGAAGTGTAGCATTTGCCCGGCTGCAATTCCGGCTGACCGATGCCGGGAAGCGTCCACACCAACCATTGCCGGTCGCTGGGATTGCCGCCGCCGCCCGAACCGGTGATGCGCAGATGACTGAATCCCCGCACCTGCCCGTCGAGATAATTATAGCCGGAATGGGCCCAGTTGCCGTTGCCGGTAAGACTGCTCGGATAGGTATCCGGCCCCAAAAGTACCATACCCCAGGGCATGACGGCGCCGG
>JAFGSU010000382.1 GCA_016934435.1 Candidatus Zhuqueibacterota bacterium
AGCCCCAACATGGTCCTGATCGGTGTGATCACCCTGATGACGATGATTACGGTGAATATTTTTGTCAAAGGCCAGCTAAAACTCTACGCCGCCCTGGTGGGTATGCTGGTGGGTTATATTTTAGCATTTATTCTGGGCGAAATTTCTTCGGCGCAAATAAATCAACTGACGCAATCGCAACTGTTCGCCATTCCGTACATTCGAAATATGAGCTGGGCATTTGATTTCTCTCTCATCATTCCCTTTACCGTCGCCATGATCTGTTCAACGCTAAAAACCGTGGGAGATCTGGTAACCTGTCAGAAGATCAATAATGCCAATTGGAAGCGGCCGGACATGAAAAATATCGGCAAAGGCATTTTTGCCGACGGCATCGGTGGACTGCTGCCGGGCCTCATCGGCGGGTATGGACAATCGACATCATCCTCCAATATCGGTTTATCGCTGGCTACCGGTATCACCAGCCGGGTGGTCGCGTTTGCGGCCGGTGGTTTTCTCATTATCCTGGCTTTTTTGCCCAAAGTGGCCTTTGTATTCCTGATGATGCCCAGACCGGTGATGGGCGCCAGCCTGATATTCGCCGTTTCCTTTATGATCATTGCGGGTATACAGATCATCACCTCGCGGATGCTCGATGCGCGTAAAATATTCGTCGTCGGGGTTTCCTTTATTTTCGGACTGAGTGTGGACATCATTCCGGGTGTTTATAACAATGTGCATCCGTGGATTAAACCCATTTTTGCATCCTCCCTGTCTCTTTCGATGATTACAGCCATCATTCTGAATTTTTTATTACGCCTGGGAATCGCCAAAAAGCAATCGATTGATCTCAAAGTTGAACGCGAAACCAATCATAAACTCATCCATTTTATGGATGCCAATGGTAAGAGCTGGGGTGCCCTGCAGGAGGTGATTCAAAAGAGCAAAAACGCACTGTGCGAATTCAATGAGGCCCTGCTGTTAACGGGATTGAAAGGTGAGAATGTTCACTATGAGGCTATTTTTGATGAGTTGAACATCAATGTGGAGATTACCTATCGCGGCGAACCCATGGCAAAGGCCAAAGTCAGGCCGGAAGATTGGCTGAAAGCAGAGGACAAAGATTTCACTTTTTTTGCCATGACCCTCATTAACAACATGACCGACAAGATGACCGTGCATCAGAAAGAGGGCTTGACCACCTATCGGCTGCATTTTGTCCATTGAGAAAGATAGCTGACAGAATCTGCCTCGATAGGAGAGGGCGCCTGTTTTTAACCTCTTTTCTTCGCCTGCCAGGCCCAGAAGGTGAACGCTTCACTGGTCTGTTCTAACAGCTTCTCCAGGTCGTTGACCTCCCATGCTTCCAACAGACCGTCGTTGAGTACACTGGCCAATCCATGGATAAAGATAGAGGATTTGAGCAGCTGGTCGTCCATGCCTTTGAATATGAGTTTGCCTTTGAGGAGTTGCAGCGGCAGCTCGTAATCGGTCCCCTTGCTCAGGCCGTTCCAAATATCTATCCTGGCCATGTCTGGTTGTGTCATCGGCCGTTGGATAAAGAGGAATCGGTAGAGGTTGCGTTCTTCCCTGGCAAACAGCAAATATCCCAAAACGCGGTTCAGGTTTTGTTTTTCCGTATAGTGTTTGTTCTGGTACTGCTGCAGCAACGCAATGGCTCTGTCGCGGATTTCCGCCTCGATTTCGTCCATGGATTTTAGATGGGAATAGATGGGCATGGTGGATGAATCAAGTTCCTGGGCGATGGCTCGCGCCGAGAGGTGTTGCCATCCTTTTTCTCTGATAATTTTCACGGCGGTATCGACCACCGCCTCCCTGGTGAATTGATTTTTTTTGGGCATAGAAATACCGGAAAAAATAGATAGTAGATTCGCCATAAAATATAACATTTGTTATATAAATATCTATGAGATGTGTCACATTTATGGTTTTTGTAGGGTGAATGCATAGATTGACATGATCGCTACTGAGGGTTTTTTTAGAGATCGGAGGTCAGAGTTCAGAGGTCAGGTTTTGTTGAGTTATAATGATCATGTAATATTTTAAGAAATGTTAAATTTTAAATGCTAAATTTTAAATTAAAGCGATATTTCTTTATTTAGCATTTAAAATTTAGAATTGTATAGAAATATCAAGGAATACCAACTCGACAACGATTCTAAAGAAATCAAAATATTTAACTACACCAAAATTAGGAATCGATAGGAGGGTTATAATATGAAGAAGACAAAGATATACTGTCCTGTGTGTAAAGAATTTAGGGAATGCGATGTGCCGAGTGTGGCGCCTGGTAAATTTGAATGGCAGTGCGACAAGTGCAAGACGGTATTTATTATCAATATCGAGTACATTAAGCAGGATTGACATGTATCATTTGTAGAATAAAACTTTGCCTGAGTGGCGCCCCGCCTGAGCTATTGAGCTTCATGTTATGGGCACACTGAAAAAATCGTATCTTTTAGTTGATAAAAATCCGAAAGGTCTTGATGACCTATCAAATTTTTTTACATTAAAAGCTTGCTGATAATATGCCTCTTACCCGCAATTGTTCCCTGATGGTACCCAATCTTTGTTTTGACAATTTTACCAGTTCTTTCGTCGGCGACGGCCGTCCGAGCGTGTAAATCTGTACATGCTCGGGCGCTATAAAAATAATTTTGTCGATCCACGCATCGAGATGGTCGGGCGTCAGATTGCCAGCTGCGCTGATCAGAAGCAATGTATGGATGGTAATGCGCTTCATCTCTTACAGCGCAGAGGCTGATGCCCATGGAGGCGCCTAACCGCCGCGTGCGCGCCGGAATAATAGAAATGGCCGGGCGAAATCATCACCCTGTGTCTAAGCAGGTTATGGTAATGCGATGGCAGGTCGGCACATGGTAGGGGCAAATTGACCTAGAAGGTATAGCCGCCTTCGGGTTTGGTCCACGTGATCGTTGCCGGCATGTATTCAGCCATGGCTTCCATAGCCGCTTTCATCCGCTTACGGAAGGCGCGGTGCATTTTTTTTAGATGCAGATCATAGTATCCCAGGCGGTAGAACAAATTGAGGACTAACTGCGACCGATAGTTACCGGAAATCTGACAGAATCGGTTGATGGCGATCAGGCAATCGATGCACACCTTATCGTCGGCGATCCAGCCGATGCGTGTGCTGGGAAATAGGGCTTTCGAAAAAGTGCCGAGGTAGAGCACGATCCAGTGTTTGTCCATGGACTTGATCGGCAGCGCCACCCTGCCGTACTATTTCATGTTTTCTTCAAAGCCGTCTTCGACAATCGGCACCTGATACCCGCCGGCAGATATCGATGAACTGTTCGCGATATTCCTACGACGTGGTGATGCCGGTGGATTCAGCCGAACCGCTGGTCATGGTCTCCGGCCTTTTGCACACCCGGGTATCAGATCCCGGCCGGGCGTCGAAATAGCCCATGGCGATCAGTCCCTGATAGGCCTGGTAGAAGGTGGAGCGGTTGACGCCGAGGTGCGCCGCCATGGTCCTGGTGGCCAAGATGCTGCAGAACGGCTTGAGCGCACCGTGGTCGATGAGGCGGACGAATTCCGCAATGATCTGTTTGTGCCGCGGCGCGGCGTCATTGCGCTGAATTGGGATTAAGAGGTTTTCAATTGGCATAGGGGCTTTCCTGCCATTGATGAGAGGGGAGAATATTATTTGTCTTTCATATAAAGAATGACATCGCGAGTTGGTATTGAAAAAAATACCATTATTTACGCAAGGATATATTTTTTTACGTCCTCTGAAAAGAGTTCTTTGAAATAACGATCTAATTTGCGAGATTTAATTACACGCTGAAGGGGTGGGAATTTGGATCTCGCATATGGTGACAAGTTCACTTTGGGACTGTTCTCGCTCCTTTCTTTTTTTAGTTTGGCGATAAGAAATCGCCGCAGTGTCATCCTCTTGATGATAGCTTCTACTTGTATCCGGTCTGGGTGTTTTTTTTCGCCCTTGCTTGCTCATACGCCAAGCCCAGGTGCTGTCGCAGCTTTGTTTGTAAACCGGATGCAAGCCAAGAAAAGAAACCAATTTCTTGACATTTGGAAATTGCTTTATATCACCAATCTCAATGAGCAGCACAATGGCTGAATAGGTGCCAATCCCTTTTAATATCTTTAATAAGTGCAGTGGAGGGGTTGATATTGCTTTCTCAAAGTATTGAATATCCTGTTTAATTTGTTCTGTAAAATACAATATATTCCTGACCAATTGTTGTATCGAATAAGCCGTTAGATCATCGCAAGCAGAGGCTTCCGAGTATTTTGCTTGGCCGATAACTTTTTCCAGACATTGATGCCCCGATTAGGTGTCATCGATCTGAAAGTCAGGTTTTATTATTTCCTTCGTGTCATCGATGATGACAAAATCGGCGTAACCTTTGTTGGCGTCACCTCCAAGATAGTACATTGTCATAGTTAGTGTACTTTAGATTAGTGATAAAAATAAAAAAGTCAGGAACATTTTCCTTGTGAAACGCGGCGTCGTTGCGCCAAGTTATTCTAAGTTTTTTCTCTGACAGAAGGAAAAAACTGGCAGACGAGCTCACGGCTCAAGGGTTTTTCATTCTCTTCTGTCAGGATATATATTTTTATCGTTAATCCAAAGAACTTTTTCACTCAATCCAAATTCAATGTACAAGTTGTTTCACCATATGGTCCAGCGCATTGTATTCCGCAAGCGATACCTGGCCGGTGCAGGACAGTTCGTAACTGATTTTTATCTCCGCATTGAACGGATTGGGGTATTTGATGGAGGACAGATTCTGCAGCGCAGCCCGGGGGGTGGATTCCACCACGACTGGATTAACTTCTTTGATGAGGACGATGCTGTCCAGGTGAAATAATTTTTTCTCTTCCCGTTCCTACGGTCACGGCAAATTTTCTTGGTGAAAAGCGATGACTACTATTTTGCCGCTGTCAATGGCTCTTACCTGCTTTTTATCGGTAATTGTCATTTTTCTTTCCGATCATACTTTCTATCCCTTGCATCTTTCAAACATTTTTTGTATCATGAAAAATAGCTCATCGAATAGGACCACTTACGGCGCGGCCAGGTTACGCATTTGATGCGTTTTGTGGTAATTAATAGTATATGAACTACTAATAACGGGTACCATTTTAGCCAACGCATCGGTCTTGGGTCCAGCACCCTGCCACCAAAGGAGTAGAAGCATGCGATTTATCCGGTTTTCTCTGACGGCCTTTTTTGTCACTTTTTTGATTTACCCATCCTCCCCTTACGCCCAACTCCAGCAACACGAACGATTGCTCTATTCGAACCCACTGCTTCAGAATGCAGAAGATCATTTTGCTGCCGCCGTCAGCATCAGCGGCAAGTACCTTTCGACGGGTTGGCAGGCCGGCAACAATGGACGACTGGTTGTTCGGCTGAAGAACCGTTTGCCTGCCACCGGCTCCATCGAGTTCTCCATGACCAATTTCAATCCTCGTGCACAGGTCAACAAAGGCAAACAACCCATCTTCACCTTCACATCGAGAACCTACAGCGACCTGGCTATTTTTGATGAGGGGGTCAGTACTTCTTTCATGTACTTGCGTACCGGCACCAATTATTTTGACGGGACGGATCGATGCGGCCTGGAATTTGATACCGGGTATGAGGGAGCGACCACAAGAGACAAGGATCGCGTCGTTCTGGCGGATAAAAAGTGGTATGCGGACGCCACCTACCGGTTCAAGTTCGTCTGGGATCATGAGTATATCTGGCTGCTGCTAGACGATCAGGTGATCAAGAAACAGTTGTTCAAGACACCGATTGAGCGCATCCGGTATATCAGTGTGGGCGGTGATGAGCTCTACGTCACCATCGTCGGTCCGATCTATTCGGATCTCAAGATTTATTCGGCCGAGACCGATGTTGTTTTCAGCGACCGCTCTTTCGAGAAAAACCTTGCAGGTAATGTTGAAAAATTCGGCGGACACGGTGTGGCCGTGGCCGATGTAAATCTGGACGGCAGAGAAGATATTCTGGTCACCAGTCATGTTGACGGCGACTGCCTGCGCGATTTGCTCTATATACAGCAAGCCGCCGGCGGTTATCTCGAGCAGTCGGCCGCAGCCGGACTGGCCGGGGATTGCGGCAGTTTTGCAGCCGTCTTTTTCGATATGGACCATGATGGGGATCCGGACCTGTTCACCACCGCAAAGGGCGGTCGCAACCGGCTGTATGTCAATGACGGCACGGGTTTCTTCATGGAAGAAGGAGTGGAACGCGGTATTCTCGCTGCGTCCACTCTGTCCGGCGGCGCCATTGCAGTCGATGTCAACAGGGATGGCGCCCTGGATCTTTTTGTCACCAACATCAAAGCGGCGAACGAACTCTATCTGAATGACGGCAACGGTCGGTTCACGCTGACAGATCGAGGCGCAGCGGGATTGGGCAACAATTCCGGCCTGCGGTTTCCTTCCCTGGTTACAGCCGCCGACGTTGATGAAGATGGTGATTACGACCTGTACATCACCAAGCGACAGGCGGATAATGAGCTGTTCCTGAATGACGGCAACGGCTTTTTTACGGAAGCCGCGGCAGTCAGGGGTATTGCGCTGAACGATACGACCTTGCACAGCGCAGTTTTTGCCGACTATGACAATGATGGTGATATGGATCTGTTCTGCGCCACGGGATTTGCTTCATACACGCAAGGATCACTGTTTGTACGGGTGTTTTCCAACGACGGCTCCGGGTTTTTTGACGAATATACTTCCGCGTTGCAACTGGCCAATCATGGCTGCTCCCTGCAGTTGTTTGATGCGAACAACGATGGTTTTCTCGATGTTTATACCCAGGGTAACAGTGAGTACGACAAGCAATTGCGAAACCGGCTGTGGTACTTTTTTCAGAGTTCGTATGGCAGGCTTTTCCTGGGATCCGCTGCTGCAGATTTCAGCGACGTCGGCGCCATGGGTGCTGATGTGAGCGGATATGGCGCCCGGGCTGTTGTCGCTCACGATTTTGACCGGGACGGCGATTCGGATCTTTTTATGACCGCCGGTAAATTTGAAAATGTCTGCCTGCAAAATGAAACGGTGGGTACGGGAAACAACTGGATTCAAGTCAGCACCCAGGGCCCTCAAGGCGACAAGGGGGGTATCAGCACAAAAATGTGGGTGTATGCGCCCGGCCATCTGGGTGAGACGGGCTATCTGTTGGGTTATCGGCAGGTGACCAGCCAGAGCGGATATGCCACGGGCAATTCTGTGATCCAACATTTTGGCCTCAGAGGATATACATCCTGCGATATCCGCTTGCAGCGTTCGGACGGGTCGGTCATAGAACGACGAGACCTCGCTGTAAACCGGCACCATGAAATACTGCCCGGCCGGTTGCGTCTGACACTTGTTTCTGGGCATCCGCAGAGCGGTTTTGTCGGCGAGCGTCTTGAGCAGCCGTTCGTGCTTCAGGTTGCCGATGACCAGGGCACCCCTCTTCCCGACGTAGCGGTGGAATGGCGCATCGTCCAGGGCAGCGGACACTTTGAGGGGGATACGCTAAAGCTTAGCGATTCTGCCGGCTTTTCATCCATCCGGTTTGTTTGCGGAGATGCACCGGACACCTCTATCATCAAAGCCCACGTGGCTCTGGCGGAGGGTTCGCCGGTTACGTTTTTGGTTGTTTCGCAACTGCCGCCCGTCTCTCTGAGCAAAATGAGCGGAGACGACCAACGCGGCATTGCGGGAAAGACCTTGACGGATATGATAGTCGTCAGGGCGAGTTACCCTGATGGGCGGATTGCCGCCGGCGTGTCCGTCACGTTTCGTATTCTTGCCGGCGGCGGAAATCTGGCCGGGGATAGCACAAAAATAGTCATGAGCGATGCAGACGGATTGGCCGGCGTGGCGTGGACACTCGGCATCCGGGCCGGTCAGCAGGTCCTGCGCGCGGAAACGTCCGAGAGCTTTGTCGAGTTTGTCGCCTTGGCTGCGGCAGACGAACCACAGCAGATGGCGGCCGTGAGCGGCCGGGCGATCGACAGTCGACCGGGCGTTGAATTTGTCGAGCCGTTCATGGTTCAGCTGTTCGATCAATATGGTAATTGCGTGGTTGATTATCCGGTGACTTTTTCTGTGGATGGCGGTCATCTCAGAGGTCAGGCCGTCCGGATCGTAGGTACGGATAGCGCCGGCAGGGCACAAGTCTACTGGACGCCTGGAGATTATCATGGCGTCGAACAAATATTGACGGCCACGGCGACACCCGTTTTATCGGTTCAATGGCGGATTCCGGCTGTTGCGGTCGATGCGATCCGATCCGGCATTACAGCCGGCAGCCCCCTCGAAGCGGACGGATTGAGTCGGTCCAACATCACCGTCACCTTACGGGACAGCGCCGGCGGGAATGTCGG
>JAFGSU010000383.1 GCA_016934435.1 Candidatus Zhuqueibacterota bacterium
TAATCCGTTACGACCACTTCCTTTTGATTATTGAAACACCAGACGGCAAGATGGTTTTCATCGTCAAGAGGAAGTGTAAATTCGGGCATCGTTTCGCCTTTTTCTTTCGTTGCCGGAAAAATAAGGAGCTGCTTCTCTTCCTGAAACAAGCCGATGCCAAATACAGTGGCGTCCATCAGATTGTTGACGTTTTCATATACCGTATTAATGATCTCTTTGATGGATAAATTATCGGTAATATCTCTGCCAATGCGGCTGAGCTGTTCGACATTGTCCTTTTGCGATTTGATTTCCGCCGTTCGTTCCTGGACAATTTTTTCCAACGTTTTGCTGCGTTCCTGTAGCTGCCGGGTACGGAGTCGTACCAATCCCCAGAGTAATCCTCCGCCCAGGAGAAGATAGACGAGCCACGCCCAGAATGTTGAATACCAGGGGCGTAGAATAGTGAAAGCATAAACAGCCGGTTTACTTTCCTGATTATTGATATTCCGGGCTTTGACGACAAACCGATATTTTCCCGGCGGAATATTGGTATAGGTGCGCTTGTTTTCACGGCTCCAGTCCGACCAGCGTTCATCAAATCCTTCGAGCCTGGTTTGAAATTCATTGGCGCCGGGATGAATATAAGACGGCATGGCAAATTCAAAATGCAGTTCATTAAGTTTGAAGGGCAACCTGGTTTCTACTGTATGACCGACGGATGCCGCACCGTGATAGATGATCGAATCGTCGGCAGTGGCAACCTGCCGGATCAGGCTGGCGCCGGGCGGAATCAACTTGTCAGCGCCGGATATGTATTGGAATACATAATTGACCACGCCAAACCAGATGGTTCCATTCTTTTCCGCATAAAAACTCCAAACCGGCTCATCGCCAAAGCGCGACATGGGCTGGCGCTCAAGCTCATACCCGCTGTTCGCATTTTTTTGCAGAACAACGGTTTCATCCCCCAGATTCGCCCAGATGTTGCCATTGGCTGCTCCGGCGATAACGCCTTCCGCCGCATTTCTGCCCAAAACAACGTCGGCAAAAAGCGGAGCGGGCTCAAATGTGTGGCGCGATTCGTCGAAGCGAAGCACGCCCTGCGCTGATGTAAAGAAAAGATTTTCGGCCGCAAAAAAAACAAACATCGTTCCTGCAGGCAGATTCTGTTCGGAACCGAAACGCTCCACCATTGCCACGTTGAACTGGTAGTCCGGAGTCTTGATGCGGACAGCCCCTTCGTCAAAGGTGCCGAACCAGAAAACACCGGCTTCCGGTTCGGCAATGGTTTGTACGTATTCATGAATGCCGGAAATCCGTCCGACTAAACTAAATCTATTTGAATTTTTGGCGTCATAGCGCAGGATGGAAACTCCATCTATCAGTCCCGCAAGGATCAATGTGCTGTCCTGCCGGCATGGATGCAGACAAGTCACACCACCGCCGATTGATTTACCGGACAAGGCAATCCAGGCCTTTTTCTCCTTTACTCCGAGAATGCCGTTTCCCGCGCATGCAAACAATTCCCCGCCGATCTGTTTCAACTGAAAGACCTGATTTCTGGTTTCAGGCGGTCCTGCGACATACCTGAATTCGGAATCCTGGTCGAGATAAACCACACCGTCGTTGATGGCGGCATACAGGATGTGATCATATCGGAGAAAGCTGTTGGCGACAGAACCACTGGGAATTGAAAATCGCGAAAGGGGTGAATCATATTCCAGGATAGCGATACCGCCATCCATACCCACCCACAGATTTTTTTGCCGGTCCACATAAAGCGACTGGATGGTGTTGGATGTCAGTTTTGAATATTTTGTGAAACGGGATACCAGTTTTCCGGACGTATCGATCACAAGAACTCCAGCCGAAAAGGTGGCTAAAGCAAAATTGCCATCAGGAAGCACAACGCCGGTAACCAAGATTAAACGGCAAAGCTGTTCATCCGCTTCTGTAGGAAACGGTTCGAATGTTTTGCCATCCCACAGAAAAAGCGCCATGTTTGATGTCCCTATGAGATATCTGCCGTGATGGCCGGAAAAAGGAAGAATAAAAGATATCCGGGAATCCGCGAACCGCTCACTGCCGGGGATAAGCTGCAATATCTCATTCTGCATTTTCATCAGGCCAGTTCCCCGTTCATAGACATACAGCGCCTGATCGATCCAATAAGAATCGCGAAAGCTTTTTTCGGGTTGCCATGTTTTGACGTCCCATTGTATTGGTTCGCCTTCTTTGGAGGTTGCGGGCGCGATGGGACGGAAACGAAACAGCTTTTCTGTTGCCTGAAAGTAGATCCCGTCCGGTGTGGCGTGCGCGTATAATACGGACGTGAATGTCCGATCTTTTTCTTTGATCCATTCCAGCAGGGAGACATATTGCAAGTCTCCGGTTTCATCTGGCTGCAGATACCCAAGTTCTGCGCCGCAGCCCACGTAGATGCGTCCGGTGCTGTCTTTGGCAAAGGAGCGCGCAAAAGAGTTGTTCGGTGCCTGAATCAAGCGCCATGCCGCACCATCAAATTCCTGCACGCCATAGCCGTTGCCGATGTACAGGATGCCCCGATCATCCTGTATGAATGCCCAGTTCTGGTAATGTCCGCCGGTCTCTTTGGCTGTGTAGACCGTCATGAAGGGCTTGCCGATTTCTGAGGCAAAAGCACTAAATCCCGCCATGAGAACGATGATCAAAAATAAGGCTGGTTTTTTCATTTATTCACCCTTAAAGGATTTGTTGCTTTAATGCACAAAAATCAATCGGCTTGGTAATATATTGAGAAACATGCCACTGATTCAGCGTTTCCTCATGCCGTTTCCTGAATCTATAGAAGATCCGGAAGTGAATTAGTTGCGTCGCAAAAGATTTGAGCGAAACAGGTATCAGAGTGCGCATGAGTTGATCAATCACCACAAAGTTGATAAATTCCAAGGCCTTTCTACTGCAACACCGTCTCCAGGGCCTCAGCCACCTTATCAACCGCAAAAATATGGATGGAAGTGGATTGGGGGAGATGTTTTTTGTTCCCCTTTGGAATCACGGCGCGCTGAAAGCCCATTTTTGCCGCCTCCGCCAGACGCGCTTCGATGTGCGACACGGCGCGCAATTCGCCGCCCAATCCGATTTCGCCGATCAATACTGCCTGCGCATCGATGACGCGGTTGCGCATGCTCGAAGCGATGCAGGCCACCACGCCCAGATCGGCGGCGGTCTCGTCGACGCGAAATCCGCCGACGGCATTGACGTACACATCCATGGCGCCCACACGATAATCCAGCCGTTTCTCCAGCACCGCCAACAGCATCTGGATGCGCTTGATGTCAAAGCCGGTGGTATTGCGCTGCGACATGCCGTAATTGGAGGGACTAACCAGCGCCTGGATTTCCAGCAAAATGGGCCGCGTGCCTTCCATGCAGCAGATAACCGAGGAGCCGCTGGTCTCCAATCGCCGCTCCGATAAAAATACTTTGGACGGATTGGGCACATCGCGCAAGCCGCGCTCGGTCATCTCAAAGACGCCGATTTCGCGGGTCGAGCCGAACCGATTCTTGGCGGCCCGCAAAATGCGATAAAACTGATCGCGATCGCCCTCGAACAGCAGCAAAGCATCCACCATGTGCTCCAGAACTTTGGGACCGGCCAGCAAACCTTCCTTGGTCACATGACCGACGAGAAGAACGGGAATATGATCCTTCTTGGCCACCTGGATCAGACGCAGGGTACACTCGCGCACCTGACTGACGCTGCCGGGAAAGCTCTGCAACAGCGATGTGTAAACGGTCTGGATGGAATCGATCACCACCATTCGCGGCGCCATCTGTGCGATCACATTCAAGATGCTTTCCTGCTCCGTCTCCGCCAGTATGAAAAGATGCTCGGAAGTCAGTCCCAGCCGCTGTGCGCGCATTTTGGTCTGCTGCGCCGATTCCTCGCCTGTAACGTAAAGCACGGGAAAATCGGCGCGACTGAGGCCGGCCGCTTCCTGCAGCAACAGCGTCGATTTGCCGATACCCGGATCGCCGCCGATGAGCACTACCGATCCTAGCACGATGCCGCCGCCCAAAACCCGGTTAAATTCCGGGCTGATGGTTTCCAAACGCGGCATCATATCCGTACTGACCGCGTCGAGTGCAATGGCCGTCGACGGTACGTTTTTCAGCGAAGATGCCTGCGCACGGGATCTGGGTTGCAGCTCTTCGACATACGTGTTCCAGGCTTCACATGCCGGACACTTGCCCTGCCAGCGCGGTGATACATTGCCGCAATTCTGACAGACAAACTGTGTTTTTACTCTATCTTTCGCCATTGGTCATAAAAACATTGATTCAATGCCAACAGGTTAAAACGTTAACCGGGTGGGTGGCACATTATCTGCTCAGTTCGCAATTTAACACAGGATTTAGGTAAAATAAAAACCACAAAGAAGCATAATCGCAAATAGTAATCGCCGGTTACTTTTCAGGTCTTTGTTCTTCGCGATTCGTGCACTTTGTGGCGCCTTTATGCAACAATTGTTAAATTTGTGACTAAAGTATCAAAATCTCGGTAAAAAGTCAAGCCAATTCTCAGAGCACACTTGACAAAAACGATTTATTTTATTAGATTAAAAGCAATAAAATTCAACTTTCCAGATTCGGTTTTAGCCCGCGAACTGAAAAGCGCCACCCACAGGATTACCTGATTAACCTGCAGGCATCGAATCGGTGTAATTTACGGTTGAATCCCTAAATCGTGTGCCATTCTTAACAAGTGGAGTAAATTGCCAAGAATGAAGACTGAATTGCTCATCAGATGGTTCGCTCTCTCCTTTTTATTGATCGTCATCGGCCTGGCTTCATGCCAGAGTCAAAATAACAAACTTTCCGATCAAAGAGTCCGTGATTTTGCCATGGTGTATTCAGAGTATCTGGCAGCCATCGCTTCCGACACCAGTAGCGCAGAAAAATCAGCCGCTAAACTGCAGCAGTTACTGGATGAAGTACAGATGACGAGAGAAGAGTTCAACAACTGTAAAGAGAGAATCGAGCAGGATCCTGTCGCCTTAAAAAAAATGCTCGAAATCGTCAACAACAAGCTGCAGACCATATCACCACCTACAAAAAAATCCGACCGCCCCGAACCACCCGTGCAGTCCCTACGCGATAAACCCGGTTTTAGGTGAACAACGGATTTAAATTAAAAGTGTGAAGAAATCCCGGGGATATACCGGCAAATCACATATCTTTTCCGCAATAGCAAAAAATGTAAGGTATAATAATATACAGTGTGAAAAAAGCATTATTCATAGATACTGGAAAACTTGTACACAAAGATTTTGGAACCACCTGATGCGTAATGAATATATTCTGCCTATCTGTATCATTCTATTCCTGCCCCTGTTATCCATAACCAATCCAATGGACAACACGACGACCTGGATGCAAGACCTGTCCGGCGTAGCTCGGGCAGCCGGCAGCAATACGCTCAAAGTGCGCGACGCTTTTGCCATGTCGGGCCAGCAAATCACCATCCATGTGGATGTAAAAAACGATGATCCCTTTCATAATTATCAATTCGATCTTGTGCTGCCGTCTTGTCTCACCGTATTGACCGGTACCATTCAACTGACCGAGCGCGCGCAGGATCAGAGCATAAATTGGAATTTGATCGGCGGCAACACCTACCGTTTCATCGCCCTGTCGACTAGCAAATCCCCCTTTATCGGTAATTCAGGGCCGATTTTGCGCCTGACCTGTCAGGTGAGCGGCACATCGGGCAGTTATGCCCTGACACCTCAGGGGATCACGCTGTTGAACGCCAGCTGGCAGAATATTTTAACCGGTTCATCCGGTGGGATTTTTACGATTTTCACTCAGCCGGCGCGACTGCGTTTGAAAGCCTGGCTCGAAGGCTGGTACAACAGCGGATGGATGCGCACCGATCTGCGCACCTTCGGCGCCCTGCCGTGGACGTCGCCCTACCCGCAGGCCGTGCGCACGGCATCCAGCTTGCCGTTTGATATCGCCGAATGGGGGTTGCTGGAATTGCGCACAACGCTTAGCGGAGATCCGGTTTACTATCAATCCTACCTGTGGAAAAGCAACGGCCAGCTCTGTGAAATGGACGGCAGCACCATCGACCTGACCCTCAACATCCCCGCCGGGAGCTATTATATTTTGCTGCATCATCGCAATCATGCTTCCGTGATGAGCGCGACCCCTCAAAGCCTGAGCAGCGGCAGTGTGTTTTCCTACGATTTTAGCCTTGCCTCGACCCAATATTACGGCCAGGGCGGCAAATCGCTCGGCGGCGGGGTTTACGGCTTGCCGTGCGGCGACATCAACAACGATGCCTTTATCTCGTCCCGTGATTATGTCGTTTGGTATCATCGCATGATCCTGCTTCCGTCGGCCGGATATTATGATGAAGATATCAATGGCGACCAGTATGTGAACAATGACGATTTTATTTTATGGCAAACGAATGCGCGGGCGGGTCTGCAGTCGCAGGTGCCGTAGATATTAAGCTTGAGGACGTCTTGAAAGTAATTTTTCCGGCGTTTTTGGACTGGGGTTGTTCAAAGTTCGTAAAAAGGTAAAAATTCTACGTTTCGAGTGCCTTCTTCCCCATTTCTCAAGGGGGGAGAAGGACAGGATGAGGGTGCCAGGATGTTACTTAAAATAGTTAATAGCTGCTATCGTACTTTTTGGACAACCACATGGGGCTGTCCAAAAAGTCCAAGAAATCCATAAAAACTAGTGCCGCCTTCCGCTCTATGGAGAAAGATAGGGTAAGGGCAAATATTTGTTATAAATAAATTTAAACTGTATTTGAAAGCCGTCTGGTTCATCTCAAAGCAGTGTGTCAAATGCGCTCTTCAATACATATTGGACACCCTCACTCCATAATAACCTATATTTATCGCAGCAACGTGATTTTACGGCTTGCCCTGCTGTTTTCGCTCCGAAAGCTCATAATGTAAACGCCCGAAGGCAGGTGCCCGGCATTTAACATCACCTCATGATTGCCGGCCGGGTAATGAGACTTTTCCTGTTGCCAGACGAGCCGACCGGTAATCGTATATATCGATAGACTCCCTGTTACTGGATGAGCAAGACTGAGATAGATTTTTGTACACGCATTAAAGGGATTGGGGAAATTTCGCAGATTAAAAAGCTCCGGTACGCTTACATCGGCGATTTCAGGTCGGACAGCGGCGAGGTGTTGTTTCAGCGACTGGATTCTCTGATAGGATTGATCGATTCGATTTTCGGTAATAGCCCCTGATAACACATAATTTTCGACGATATCAAGCGCCTGTCTCACCAGCGAAAGACCATCCTTCTGATTCTGCCTGTACAGTAAAATATCGGTTCCAGCATTTATGGCTAATAAAACCGCTTCATCAAAAGTATAATTGGCGGAGATGGCGCCCATGGACATTTCGTCGGATATGACAATGCCGCCAAATCCCAGCTGATCCCGTAACAACCCTGTCACTGTCTTATACGACAGCGAAGCGGGATAATTGGCATCGAGCGCTCCGTTGTACAGATGGCCGGTCATGATCAGGTCGGCGTATCCCTGATCGATTAATCGCTCATAGGGTACCAGTTCGGAATCGGCCCAGGTGTTGGTAATGTCGGTAAAGCCTGAATGGGAATCGGCAAAAGCGCTGCCATGACCCGGAAAGTGTTTCAGGGTGGAGAGAATATTTCTCTTTCTGAATTCATCGACAAACCAGGATGCGTGGTTGTATACCACATGCGGATCGGCGGAAAAACTGCGCTGGTGAAAGCCGATGGCCGGACTGGAGGGATTGACATTGACATCTACAACCGGGGCGAGATTGATATTGATGCCGCTGTCGGCGAGCCACTGCGCCATTTTCGCCGCCACAGCGCGCGTCGAATCTTGAGAATTAACCATCGTTCCTAAATGAAAAGCCGTGGGAGTGCGTTCGAATCCGTTATAGGCGTTCAGTCGTGCCACCTTGCCCCCTTCCTCGTCCGTACTGATGAATAACGGCGTCGTCGCACGCTGCTGTAATTGAGCGGTCAAGTCCTTGATTTGTTGGTGATCTGAAATATTGTGTCCGAACAGGATAATCCCCCCCAGGTTACGTTCGCCGATATCAATCCACAAAGTATCCATAAATGCGCTATTCTGATCAAATCCGACCATGAGCATTTGCGCGATCTTGTCTCGAAGCGTGGCAGCGCCTGACCATGTGGACCACAAAAGATAAAAAAAGGGGAAAATAAGCAAGGCTTTTCTTTTCATTGTGCGTATTCCTTTTTCTCCGCTGATATCGCAGACCGCAATCAAGCCGTTCTGTTTGCCGGTTTAGACATAAGGTGATTAAAATATGGAAGGGATTAAAAAAATGTATTTATAACCGATGGAAAACACAAAACCGGAATTTTCCACCTCAGGCGCCTGGTCTAGCCAATAGGCTGGATAACTCTCCTCATCCACAGAATAGTCCCAATGGTCATTTTTCAAGCCCAGCCGGTATCCTGCGCAAAAAATTAGGTCCGTCTTGCGCGACAGCAGGACTTCGGCATTCAGGCCGAGATAGAGCGAGAACAAGGCGGTCGACACCACATTTTCCTCATCATCTTTTCTGAAGGGGATATCGAGATCAAATCCTAATTTGGCCCCCCAATCAAAGCGCGGACCGTTGACGAACCGATAGAGAGTGAAACCTGAAAAACCGAATCCATAATCGTTGCGATCCTGAGAATCCTTCACCCGGATAAAGCTCAACCCGCCGCCCCAATCGAATGCCCGCATGGGCGCAGCATGGAAATGGAGCGAATAGTTAGCATAATCGACGATCAGGGGTGGCATGATGTTCAGCTGCAAGGCGAATCGTGAGCCGGGTCGTTCTACGACCCAGCTGCCGGGTTGATGATCGCGCCACAATCGCATGACTTTAGCTTGGCAGCTGTCTTCTCCGACATCGGTCACGGCAGCAAGTCCGACGACAGCGCCGTCGATAAGCATCTCATTCTCGCCCTCGGTGACGATTCGATCGGGCTCTACGATTTCCAGCTTAAAATTTTTTCTTACACCATGGTTTTTGCCGAAATTCAAAGTTAAAGTACCATCTTCGGCCGATATAATATCGCCCGATAGCCAGTAAATCCGTTTGAACTCCAGGGTTACTTTTTCAGCAAGTTTTTTGAGCGCCGCTGCCTCCGACTCGGCACGATTTCCGCCGGTGTGTTCGACCTCAATAAACATGGAGCCCAGGTATTGGTCTTCTTCTATCTCATAAAAATCCGCCTCAAGCGAAACGAGGGTTTGGATGTTGTCGGGATAGGGCTCGTCAACCGTTGATGCGTCCTGATCAAATAAAAGTTCCTTCACGGACTGCGGCTGCGCCTGCTCGGGCCTGACGGCCTGTTGATGGATGGTTGCGTCGCTGATGACAACGACTTCGACATAGTCCGATAGCTGTTCATAGCCCAGAATGTTATCTTTCACAAAGGAGGGCTGTTGCGCTGCCGTAGCAGGGTCGACCCAAATGGCGACGCCGAGACCTCCCAGATCCAATTTGTCAACGATATCTTCAAAGATGATGGCAACCTGATCGTGGAATGAAAAGTAGATATGGCCTTCCTGTTCAGGGACAATCGGCGCGCGGATGATGACAGTCTCATATCCTACCGGCGTAGCGGTTTCTTGCGCCAGGCTCAGCGGATACCGGGCGAAGAGGCATAAATGAATCAAGACGATGAATGAATAGAGGCGTTTTTTCATAACGGTATTCCTCTGATATTTTTGTAACATTCAGCGGATGCATGATAGTAATCAGCACTTCAAGATACTAAAAACAGCACCTCCATGCAATATAAAATTGCAAAAAAAGAGCTGCGGCCTGTCAAAGCCCTTACATCTGTTACGCCGTTTCTCCGAGGTTGTGTGAGAAGAGATCAGTCTGTTTTTCAGGCGTTAATACTGTATGGGACTTTTGTAATATGCTATCAGATTGAAATGGTGATTATCAAGGATTTTGTATCAATTTCTCAGAGTTTTGTTCTGTTCCGAGATTTTTATTTTTGGCAGGATTAGCTTACGTGAGGATCGTCCGCCGTGCGTTGCGGATGATAAAAGTGCCAGATTTTCTCCGCCAGCGATTGCGAGATTCCTTCGACGGTGGCGATGTCTTTGCTCGAGGCGTTTTTCAATTTGGCAACCGACTTGAAATGGCGAATGAGCAGATTTCGTCGTACGGCGCCGACGCCTTCTATGGACTGCAATTCCGATAGCAGCGTCCTTCTTTTGCGCAGGGTGCGGTGGTAGGTGACGGCAAAGCGGTGCGCTTCGTCGCGCAGGCGCTGCAGCAGCCGCAAGCCGGCTGAATCGCGGCGCACGTTCACCGGATCGGCGGAGCCGGGCAGATAGATTTCGTCCAGCCGTTTTGCCAGGGCGGCAATGGGAAGTTCTGCGATATGCAGTTCGCGCAGCGCCTGCAGAGCGGCGTTCAGCTGCCCTTTGCCGCCGTCGATGAGGATCAAATCGGGCAGCTCCCCTTTTTCCTGCAGTTGCCGTTTATAGCGCCGGCCCACCACTTCGCGCATCATGGCAAAATCGTCGGGCGCCGCTTTACTCCGGATGCGGAAGCGCCGGTATTGTGAGCGCTGCGCCTTGCCGTTGATAAAACACACCATAGAAGCCACCGGGTCTGTGCCTTGAATATTGGAAATATCAAAAGCCTCGATGCGCACAGGCAGTTTGTCGAGATGTAAATCCCGTTGTAACGCTTGCACCGAGCCGGGCACGTAATCCTTGTTCTTTTCCTTTTGCAGCAGCAGCTCCTGCAACAACAGGCCGGCATTTTTCTCACACATGCGGATCAGCTGCGCTTTTTCGCCGCGCACCGGCGCTGTTAATTCCACTGCCCCCTTGCGCTTCTGTGATAACCAGGCCTGAATGGGGCTTTTTTCATCTCCCAAAGCGGCCGGCAACAGGATTTCAGCCGGGACCTCGTTATTCAAGGCGTAAAACTGTTTGATAAAAGCAGCGGTGATCGCCGAGGCATCCTCGTCTTCGATGCCGTTCAGATAAAAATGCTGTCGACCGATGATTTTGCCCTCGCGCAGACGAAAAACCACACAACAGGCATCGGCATCATCTTTGGCCAGAGCGATGATATCCCTTTCGCGCAAATTGGCATCCACCACTTTTTGCCGCATTCGAAACGCTTCGATGGTTTGCAACTGGTCTCGCAGCCGCGCCGCCTGTTCAAACCGCCGGTTCGTCGCAGCTTCCTGCATGCGATGTTTGATCTCTTCGACAACCCGGTTGCTCTTGCCCAGAATAAAACCGACGACGTAATCGATGATCTGACCGTATTCTTCCCGGTTGATCAAGCCCTCGCACGGCCCGTGGCATTTTTTGATATGATAATCGAGGCAGATTTTAAATTTTTTCGCCGCGATATTTTCCGGCGTCAAATTGAAATTGCAGGAACGAATCGGGAACATCCTCTTGATGGTTTTCAGCAATTCGCGCATGGAAGCCACGTCGGTATAAGGGCCGAAATAGCGCGAACCATCGCGGACGATCTTGCGGGTGGCAAAAAGGCGCGGAAACGGTTCATTGGTGACGCGAATGTAAGGGAACGACTTGTCATCCTTGAGATTAATGTTGTAGCGGGGTCTGTATTCCTTGACCAGATTGGCCTCGAGGATCAAGGCTTCTAACTCGGAATCGGTGACAATGGTCTCAAAATCGGCTATTTTTTCCACCAGCCGGCTGGTCTTCAAATCCGGAACGCGACTGACCTGAAAGTAGGAGCGCACCCGGTTGCGGAGTATCTTGGCTTTGCCGACATAGATCACGTCGCCGCGGTGATCTTTGAATAGATAAACGCCCGGATTCCTGGATAAATGATCCAGCTTTTCCTGCAATTTTTCCGGAACTCTGGGTTTCATACCATTGCTTGAATCACCGTTGAGTGAATCGCTGCCAGTGCAGAACCTGTTCGAGCGGACGTTTCTCTTTCTGCCGGACGGGCTCGGCGGCATATCCCACCGCAATGGTGGCGATGAGACGATACCCCTCGGGCGCCCCTAAAATCTTGTCGATTTCAGAGGCATAGGGTTTTTTATCACCGGCAATCCAGCAGGCGCCCAGACCGAGTGCAGTCGCAGCGAGCAGGATGTTTTCCACCGCAGCAGACCCATCCTCCAGAAAATATTTGACATCCTTACTGTAAACCACGATGCATGCGGGCGACTGACGGAGGAATTTACCATAATCGCACAACTCCGCCAGTTGTTCCCGAATTTCCGCATCCGTAACCACTACAAATTCAATCGGCTGCACATTACGACCAGAAGGCGCCCTTCGTCCGGCATCCACTAATTGCATTAACAGCTCATGGCTGACTTTTTGTGGTGTAAATTGACGCACGCTGGCGCGATTCCGGATGGCGGTTATACAGTCCATTGCAGGCCTTTAGCGATTCCTTTTCTTACCATACGTTCTCTTGATCAACTCTTCGAGTCTATTCTTTGGATCTTTGACGATATCTTCATCCACCGTGAACGATTCCGCTCCGAGCAATCGCAGTCCATACTCATAATCATGCAGCAGTTCCGAGCAAACCTGTTCCAGGTTTTTGCCCGCCTCCCGAGCCTGTTGCGACAACAGTTTTAAGGCGCTGTCGGTGAATGTGATCACAATGCCGTTGCTGGTCAGGAAGCGCTTTTGAAAATTCTTCACATAGTGCTGCGTGAGCATTTTCTCTAACTGCTCCGCCGGTTGTTCCACAATATCCCTGCTGACTGCCAGTTTATTGATGTCTGTATCCGGCAGGCATTTTTCGAATTTTAGCAGCATGCGATCTACAACGCTCACCAGACCGCGCGCGCCGGTGTGTTCCTCATTGGCGAGCTCAGCGATGCGAAACAAAGCCTGATCGTCGAACTCGATGTCGATGTCATACGCTTTAAAATCTCTTTTCTTGCCCAGGATGACGGTGCTGTTGGGATTTTTGAGAATGTTATATAATCCCGCTACATCCAGATCATTGAGGGCGACGATCACAGGCAACCGGCCGACGAATTCGGACTCGTATCCATAACGGATCAAATCTTCCGAGCGCAAACGGCGAAATATTTCCACATCATCCACCGACTGGTCTTTATCCCCGGTTTCACCGCGAAAACCGACGGGCTGCTGGTTCATGCGACGGCGAATAATTTCCGGCAGACCGAAAAAGGCCCCGCTCATGACAAACAAAATATTCTTGGTATTTATTTTCTTACGCGTTACTTTGCCTGTGCGCTGAGCTTCCATAGCTGCTTCCATCTGCGCCGCCAGATCGTGCGGCGTCTTTAAATCCACCTCCGATTCTTCCATCAGTTTGAGCAAATTACGCTGAACACCGCTGCGCGATACATCCGGCCCGATAAAGTTGCCGGAACTGGCAATCTTGTCGATTTCATCCAGGTAGATGATGCCGTATTCCGCCAGCCTGATATCACCGTCGGCTTCGCGCACCAGATCGCGCACCAGGTCCTCGACATCACCGCCCACATAACCGGTCTCGCTGAATTTGGTCGCATCGCCTTTGACGAACGGCACCCCGATCTTCCTGGCAATGAGTTTAATCATATAGGTCTTGCCGACGCCGGTGGGGCCCAGCATCAGTATGTTGCTTTTTATATTGCCCACCAGCTCGCCGATGCCGTCGGGTCGCGTTTCAAGCTTCATGCGATTGAAATGGGTGGCTATCTTGGTGGCCAGCACCTCGATCGCTTCATCCTGCCCCACGACGTACTGCTTGAGATAAGCCTCCAATTCCGAAGGTTTGAGATCGAAATCAATATTCGATACGGTTTTTTGCGTCGACGAATCCGGCGGCGGCGCTTCACCGCTGGCATCGGGCTCGGGCATAATGATGCGGTCACCGTATTTGCTCTTTAAAAATTCGGACACCTCCTTGCGCAACTGGTCGGGTGTGGGAATATTACTTTTATCTGCCATAATGTATATCACCTCAAAAAAATATTGTTCTATCTATTCCGCCTGCCGGCATCACACAACTATAACCTGAATGATGTGATACCTTGCAAACTGAGTGTATTACGTCTTACCCACGGGTTGACGTTTTAGCCTGTGGGCGCTGAATCGGTGTACAAATCCGGATTCGGTCAAAACTGCCGAATTGACGTGATCAGGCGCCAGCCGGACGGTCGCCGAAATAATATGTAAACACCGAATCAATGACAAAAAATTGGTTCATCAAAACATCTACAGGATTTCTATAGTAAACTAACACTTTCCCGAGCGCAAATGTTCCCGCAGATCGTACTGACATAGGGAAATTGCATCAATAATCTCCGGCAAGCCACAATAACGCACCAGGCTGAGCATCGAATAGAACCGCATCTGTTATCCTCCTTCGATGAATTCCAGACTCACGTCTAAATTGCGAGCCGAATGGGTGAGCGCGCCGATACTGATATAATCGACGCCGGTCTCCGCCACAAGGCGAACGTTATCCAGCGACACGTTGCCCGACGCTTCGAGCGGAATCCGGCCGGCAACCCATTCCACCGCCTGTTCCAGCATGGCAGTGGCCATGTTGTCCAAGAGTATACGATCGACTTGCAGTTCCACGGCTTCTTCCACTTCAGCCATATTTTTAGCTTCCACTTCGATTAGCGCTTTGATTTGATTTTCTTGCAGATAATTTCTGCAACGCTGCACCGCCGGTGTGATGCCGCCTGCGGCGATGATATGGTTGTCCTTGATCAGCGCCATGTCATACAGTCCCATGCGGTGATTGTGGCCGCCGCCGCAGCGTACGGCGTATTTTTCCAGGGCACGCCAGCCGGGTGTGGTCTTGCGGGTATCGAGAATTCGCGCCCGGGTGCCATGTACCGCATCCACGAATTGACGCGTCAGGGTGGCGATGCCGCAGAGTCGCCCGAGGAAATTCAAAGCCGTTCGTTCCGCGATCAGAAGCTTTTCGCAGGGACCGACCAATAAAAGCAACCGTTGTCGGGATTGGACGCTCGCGCCATCCGGTATTTGCTGGGAAAATGTAATATCCGGGCTCAGCCTGGTAAAGACGCTTTTGGTGATTTCCACTCCGGCCACGACGCCAGCGGCTTTGGCAATGATCTCCGCCCTGCAGACGGCAGGATGTTGCGCGATCGCCCGGGTGGTAATATCGCCCTGTTTCCCCAAATCCTCCGCCAGCGCCCGCTCGATCAAATCCCGGGCTTCATTCAAAAGCGCCTCATCCATTGCCGCTTCTTCCCTGCTGCGCCAGTTGCGCATCGATCTGTTTGACGCGCTCGTTGGCGACGCGACCGAACTGATCGCCGACGCCCATTTCGCGTACGATTTGCTGAAACAGCGA
>JAFGSU010000384.1 GCA_016934435.1 Candidatus Zhuqueibacterota bacterium
GCTGTACAGACCGTGGGTGGTAGTATAGTGGGTGATGCCGGCGGCGGATATTTTGTTCAAGCCATAGTCGGTGCCGACCCACAAATTATCCTGATAATCGATGACAACGGCGCGAACATTGTCGTTGGACAGCCCCTCCGCCTTCGAGTACCGCGTCCATTCGCCGTGATGGTAGATGTAGAGTCCGCCGCCTTCGCTTGCGATCAGGAGACGGTGGTCCGGCGCGGCATGTAAAGCGGTGATACGTTCGCTTTTTAATATGGGTGTGTTGAGGCGGTTGAACAGCGTGAACCGCACGCCATCGAAACGAATCAGGCCCGATGGCGTGCCGATCCACAAATAGCCGTCGCTGGTTTGCGTTAGCGCCCGGATGCTGTTTTGCGGCAGACCGGATGCGACGGTCCATTTATGCGTCATCAACTGCGTGGAAGGTGTATTCGCCGCCTGCGCGTACATTGTGAAAATACAATAAACCGCAAGCGCAAAAACGCATCGCATTGAATATACGGCGTGGCGACGGTGTATTCCGGATTCTAAACGTTTCATAGTCTGTATACGTCCCTATCACGCTTTCGTTTCAGAGTGTCAGACGATCCGTAGTTTGCAAATATAGTAAATTTTTTTTAAATTAATTGGAATAAATTTTAAGGAACACAGGTATGCCGCATCAGAATCGATTACTATGCCCGGAAACCGGCGAGTCCTATTCGCCCGATGAACCGCGCTGGTGCAGCGACAGCGGCGGGTTGCTGCAATTATCATTCAAGCCGGAACTGGATATATCCCGGCTGGCGCATCGCAAAGAAACGCTCTGGCGCTATCGTAACGCCCTGCCCATCGACAGAGATGAAAACATCATCAGTTTCGACGAAGGTTTTACGCCGCTTTTGCCGATTTCCATCGCCGGTCGCACGGTGTATGTGAAGCAGGATCATCTCTTTCCCACCGGTTCTTTCAAAGACCGCGGCGCTGCGGTTTTGATCAGCAAGGCGAAGGAGCTGGGCATCAAGCGCGTGGTGCAGGATTCTTCCGGCAATGCCGGCTGTGCCATAGCCGCTTACTGCGCCCGCGCAGGCATCAGCTGTGATATCTATGTGCCGCAATCGACATCGCCAGCCAAACTGGCGCAAATTCGCGGCTACGGCGCTGCGCTGCACAGGGTTCTGGGTTCACGTCAGGATGCAGCCGATGCCGCCCTGGAAGCAGCACAAAAACACTATTACGCCAGTCATTGTTATAATCCCTACTTTCATCACGGCGTCAAGACTGTGGCTTATGAAATCTGCGAACAGCTCGGCTGGCGAGCGCCGGATGCGGTGGTCCTGCCCGTGGGCAACGGCTCGCTGTTTTTAGGCGCTTTTATCGGATTCACAGAACTCTATCAGATGGGATTGATTGAAAAAATGCCTAACCTTATCGGCGTTCAGTCAAGAGCCTGTGCCCCCCTGGTAACGGCATTTGAGCAGAGATCAAAAGACTTGTCTTCTGTCGTTGTCGGAGAAACCATCGCCGAAGGCATTGCCATTTCTGCGCCGATCAGGGGCAGGGAAATTCTACAGGCGGTGCGGGAGACGAACGGTAAGATGCTTGCCGTGGAAGAGGAGGTAATCCGCAAAGCGCAGATCGAAATGGGACGTTGCGGATTCTACATCGAAGCTACGGCCGCAGTGGCGGTTGCAGGTGTGGAAGCGTATACCCGGGATGCGAATCGCCATGAACGCCTGGTGACGGTTTTTACCGGGCATGGTTTAAAAGGCACATAAAAAAAGCCTCCCGTCACATGAATTCGGGAGGCTTTGCTCGTCAGAATATTGGCCCTCGAGCAGGTCTGTGACCTGTTCTCGGCGCTCTGAGCCCGCGCCGGTCGTGGATGAATTTTCTCGTGAGTCGGGCTCTATTCTTATTCCATAGTTTCAGCTGTTCCTCTGTCAATTGATCGCGCATGTCGAGGCGAAAGGCGATGTTTTTCTTCTGGATGTCGGCTTTAATCCTGCTCACCTGATCCACCAGGGCGTTGATTTTTGCCATATCGGGTTTATCGGCCTGGATGGCGCTCTTCAGATCAAGGTTTTTGCTTTTCAGTTCTGCCTGCAGCGGAATCATCTCTTTCTGATGTTTCAACCGCATTTCCCGCATGGTATCTTTCTGTTCGTCGGTCAGATTCAACTTGCCGCCTATCCGCTCTTCTTCCATAAGCTCCGGGCCGGGTTCAACCGGCGGCATGGGGGGCTCTGGCTCCGGCAGGTCCATCTCATCCATATCCCATAATGGTTCATCGGCAGGATGATCCAACCAGGCGAACTCGGGAATCGGCGCCGGTTGTTCTTGCGGCACCTGCGCCCGAATTAACAGAGCCGGCAATATGATCATCAGCAACAACATATATTTTTTCATGGTAGTCACTCCTTTCCAGTTTCCTATTCATGATTTTTTTTCTTTTTCTTACGGTCTGCTTTTGCGGGCAAAGGGTAAACGCTGCATGCCGCGTCGTTCTCGCTCCATTGAACGTAACAGTATTTGCCACTGTTCGTTCGTCAAATACGACCGCATCTCCATTAGATGATGTATGGTCATTTTTTCCATTTCAATTTGTTTCTCCGACAATCGCTGGATTGCCGCGTCGAGCGAATCCTGATCGATGGTTGGCCGGAGTAGTTGCTGTAACACCTGGCGTCGCGATTCTTCCACGGTCATCCTCAGATCCATAACACGCTCCTGATAGCGGCGCCGCAATAAAAATATTTCTCGGCGTTTTTCCGGCGGTATATCGAGATTCCGCCACTCCCGGCTGGGCCTGTCCAAACGCGTCATGGGGGCATCCGGAGGAACGGGAGCCGGCGGCAAATCATTATGGCGCCAGAAAAAAACAAGAGTGCCGACGGCAGCCAGATTGACCGCCAGGGAAAAAACCAGCAAAAGGGTCATCCATTTATTCTTCATCATCGCCCTCCGTCCAGCCATTGAGCGCCAGATACTGAGCCGTAAGTGAATTCTGTTGCATGTCGCTCAAGAGTTGACTCTCGATATAGGTATTGCCGCTGGATTGTGCCCCACTCCAGTTTTGTTGCAGATGAATGCCCAGCTGCATGCCGAGAAACAGACCGACGGCCAGAGTTGCCGGTATTACGGCACGCTGCAGCCATTGCTGCCAGTAGGGCCGGGCGTTGGATTGACCCAAGTCCGACAATCGCGCTCGAAACCGTGTTAGGAAAAACGAATCCGCCGGCAACGCATCGCCGGCGTCGAGCCTCTGATACGCCCGGCGCAATTGCTCAGCAGCCCTCCTGCAGCCAACACAGCGATTCAAATGATCGCTCACTTTTTCTGCTTCGGCTGCCGTCAGCTCACCGTCCAGGTAAGCCGATAATCGTTTTTTTACTTGATTGCATTTCATAGCTTTTTCTCTGTCTTCTCTCACTCCATTAAACACCGATGACGGGAAAAACTTGCGCAAAAGAGATATATTCATCGGTGTGCCCATTTTTATTACAGTTGATGCGTATCCCGGACGACCTCAAATCCAACTGGCCATGCCGGCTCCAAATACAAATGCAGCGGGATTTATCTGGGCGATGCAGCTGATCGCCTTCTCCCCTTTGTTCCTTGTGTAAAAATCACCGGATACAATACTAAACCTCAACATAAGCGGCCAGCAGTCCGGCCAGTTTCAACTTGGCCCGATGCAAGCGGGCTTCCACAGCCGAGAGGCTGCATGCCATGACGTCGGCAATTTCCTGATACGACAGCCCTTCAAAACGGTGCAATATAACCGCAGTGCGCTGATCTTCAGGCAGTGCGGCCAGGGCCAGACGGACCTGCTGGATTCGTTCCTGCCGTTCCAAATCCTGCAACGGATCGTTATCCCCTCCCTCCATCGAATCCGCAGGATGATCGTCGCTGCGATATAGATGCGAAAAAGGTTGCAGCCATCTTCGCCGCCGCTGCGAGCGGATTTTATTGAGACAATGGTTGACTGCAATGCGATACAACCAGGTGGAGAACCGCGCCTGCGGATGGAACGCTTTCAAACCATGATAGGCTTTGATAAAGGTCTCCTGCGCACCATCTTCCACGTCGTCGGGCTGGGACAAGTATCTCCAGCAGAGCGTTCTTATCTTCTGCTCATAGCGACGCAACAGTTCATCGAAGGCGCGTTCGTCTCCCCCCTGAAATCGTACGACCAGCTCCTCATCAGTCATGGTTTGGTTTAGTTCCCGATCCATCGCTCATTTCTGCCTTAACTGGGCGCCTGTACTTACCTCCCAGATTCGGTGTTAATCCGCGAATTGAACTGAAAATGTGCTCCCCATAGGATTACTTAATTAAGCTGTAGGCACCGAATCGGTGTATCTCATTTCACCGGAAGAAGTATCTTCCCGACCGATAACGACCGCATCGGTTTCCATTGATTTCCCGGTCGTAAGATACACCTTTTTAAACACCCCCAATTCACAAAACTTGCGACGACTGTGCAAATCCCCCTATTTTATCATAGGAATATATCCGTATGAATGCGCGCCGGCGCAAAAACGGCGCTCCCATCCGCAAAGTATCAAATTGCTTCTGTCTGATTGTATTTAAGAGTAAATACTGAAAAATGCAATGAAAAACGGATTCTTTCCATTTCAATTCGCAAAGGCTATTCCGGTATGAGGGACAACGCCGACCTTCAACGCCTGAATAGCAAACCATCCTTCCATTTCAAGCTGTGGTGTAATTCTGGCACACGATTTGAAATAAAATAAACGAGATTTTATCCGCAGGATAAAGACTCTAATATTATCAACAAGTTAGTCATATTTTTCACGGGGTGATTGTTGAAAAATGATGGCTTTTTGTGGCATGATGACCTCATCAGAGGGATGTGTATGTCCCGATCGGGCTTTATCCAATAAAAGGAGTGTCATGGTGAAAGATTTGCAAAGAAAAGTTGTACAGCTGCCAAGAAATGCATCGTCAAGCCGGGTGGTACTGTGGCTGTTCCTGAGTGCGATTATCCTGAGCGCAATGCCGGTGTTCGGACAGGCATCGATAGGCGGTTACGCCTGGATTGATGAAAACAACGACGGCATCCGCGATCCTTCTGAAAGAGGCTTTTCGGGCCTGCTGGTGCAACTCTACCACAAAGCCGACCTGAATTATTTCTCTGTGATCGGTGCACAGCGTACGGCCAGCAATGGACACTTTTTATATGTCATCTCGAGCGATTTATTGCCGGGCGAATGCTACCTGCAATTCGAACCGGCTGCAGGACTTGCGTTCAGTCCGGCCAACCAGGGCTATGATGAAACAATCGATTCGGATATTGATCCTGCAACCGGCCGCACGGATGTGGTCGTCATAGAGAATGGATATAATAACATCGACTGGGGTGCGGGATATACACAACAGCAGGCGATACCCCCGGATACCAGCCGGCAGGATACCACCACAACGCCGCCACCGCCTCCGCCCCCTCCCACGCAAAAACAGGCCGACCTGTCGCTGATCATGTACGCCGATAAATCAACGGTACAGGCGGGCGATACACTTTATTATACCATTGAAATCAATAATCTGGGCCCCGATACGGCGGCGCAGGTGCAGGTTCTCCTGCCATGGTCGCCGGCATTGCAACTGCTGCAGAGCGACCCGCCGCCGCAGGAGATTTATGCCAATCCGCTGGAGTGGATGCTGCCCGACATGGCGCCGCAGGACATGCAACAAATTTTGATATCGGCGCAGGTCGTCAATGCGGCTTCGCTGAATGAATCCGCCTGCGTCTCCAGTCAGGCGCAAGATAGTAACCTGAGCAACAATTGCCAGTTCTTCCAGGTAGACCTCGAGGTGCCGGTGGAGCTCACCTCCTTCACCGCCATGCTGCGCAACGACGGCGTCCATCTGAACTGGGTTACCCAGTCGGAAAAAGAGAACATGGGCTTTTATGTGCTACGGGCCGATGCCGAACACGGTCCTTATGAACGACGCAATACCAGTATTATCCCCGGACACGGCACCACGGCCATCAAGCACAGCTATGCCTATATCGATGAGCAAATCCATCAGGACCTGTTCTATTACTATAAACTGCAGGACATCGATTATTCCGGCCGTTCCATCCTGCACGGCCCCATTACCGTTTCCACCTCACTGCCGCAGGTTTATGAATTGAAACAGAACTATCCCAATCCTTTCAATGCGCTGACCAAAATCGAGTTCGTACTGGCAAATTCAGGCGAGGTGCGACTATCGATATATAATACCCTGGGACAGATGATCCGGTCATTGCTTTCACAACCCATGTCTGCCGGCGCCCATGAAGTAACCTGGGATGGTCTGGACGAAAAAGGGCAAGCCGTGCCCAGCGGTGTGTACTTTTACATGCTACAGGTAAACGACTTTCAACAAATTTGCAAGATGCAGGTGATTCGCTGAGCTTAAGGCCGAGACCGTCCAAAAATGTAAGCAGCGGATACAACGGATAGAGCGCGACCTACAGGATTAACGTATTAATTGGGGATACGGCAAATCGGGGCCTGCCCTCATTCATCTATTCTCCTTTTTGTCTCATCCATCTATTCCAGTGCAATGCCTGACCCGGCTTTTACGGCTGGCTACCGACGACCGAATTGTTATATTTTTCCATGATTTTAAGAATTCGGCATGACTTTTGAACAAATGCGCAGTAGCTGGTAAATAATTTATTTATAAACTAAATAATTTATTATTTGCAATTAGGTTAATTCACTATTTATCAATTGTTTAGTGTGCTAAAATTAAAAATGGGTTGGACGGGAGACGGCAAAAAATTTGTGGCCCTGATGCCACAAATGAGGTAATTATAAGGCTTCAATGCCGCACCATCCGGTTGTGCAGGAATGAATGTTGTCTGGTGCTCGCATAAGTCGGTTGATCGTTCATGGGGGGCGATCAAGATAGAGAAATTTTCAGGAAGGAGCATCTCATGCGAAACCTTGAAATCTGTAACAGAGGAAACAGCAATGCCATAACGGTTGCCATAGTGGCCGCGCTGTTCTGCATCGGCTCAGCAGGTTTGTCGTTGGCCGCAGAAATCTATGTGCCCAACGACACCAGTCATGCACAGCTGCAGACCAACGGACCGGTGGGAGAACTGGATAATGGCGACTGGTGGTCGAACAATAATACCGCACTGGGCAATCAGCCCCATGTCTACCTCATTTACGTTCCCATCACCGTGCCGGAGGATTTCCTCATTCACCTTGATATCTATGATCCGGAATGCTTTGCTACCGGCAGCGAACTCGATGAACAAAAAGGAGGGCAATGGGACGAAACCACCTTCAAGCTCATCGCGCCGGACGGCAACACCATCGTGGTGGAACAAACCTATGTGCCGGCCGACAACACCTCGGAACGCTGGCTCGATTTCGCCGAATTTACCACCGCGCAGTACGGTACGGGTATCTTTCAATTACAGGTAACCACAGCCGTGGACGATGAAAACAGCTACCGCATCCGCCTCGATGAAACGGATCCGGACGACATCCCCGACAGCGGCGACGAGTTGAACCTGGCCGTACTGAGGAGTTCGATCCAGTTCAGCCAGAACAGCTGCGTTGATCTGTATTATTACGTACCGCAAATGGCCGAGTTGTGCATCGCCAATTTCGATATGGATAGCGAAGGATCCGTGCTGCACCGCCAGCCATCAGGGGCAATGATTGCCGGAACCATTTCCGGCGATGCCGTATGGAACAACAGCGAGAGCCCGGCCTTACCGCCACCCGGCGGCGACCAGATCGCTTCTCCGCAAAACGGCTGGTGGATGACGCGCATCTGCGCCAC
>JAFGSU010000385.1 GCA_016934435.1 Candidatus Zhuqueibacterota bacterium
GGAACGGCTGGGGAGGAAATATCGTCATCACGCATTTTTCCCAACCGGCGCCAACATAGATTTTGTTCAGCTAATAGGTGGGTTCCCTCCTTCGGGTGGGGCACATCGCGATGCGGCTTTGCCGGATGGCGCCCATCTGTTCGTGCGTACTTACGAGCGCGGCGTCGAGGCGGAAACCCTCGCCTGCGGCACCGGCGCTGTGGCCTCGGCCCTCATCAGCCACCTGAAATACGGCATGCCGTCGCCCGCCCTCGTCTCTTTTCCCGGCGGCGAGCTTGAGGTAACATTCGATGCGGCTGTTAAAAAAATAAAACTCACCGGGGAAGTAACCCCCGTCTATGAGGGGCAGCTGCTGTCCTGATGCCGCGATCAATTCCTTGGTCTATTATTTCTTCGAAATGAGGACTGCTAACGCTCCCCTTCACGCACGGCTTGATTTTATTGCATGTAACATTCTGAACAAAAAAATTCTGAAAATTCATTAAACCAACCCAGATCATTGGAGCCCTGTTGTCGCTATGAAAGCGGTTGTTATATGCCATAGTCAAAGCCTGTATGTGATGCACTGATGTTTCTTTGGGAGAAAAGCGAGGAAGGAATTGATAAGTCTGTACTAAGACCTAGTATATGTTTCTAACTCTTGGGATGAGTCGTCATAGTATTCCTTTAGTTCTCTGATCTGTTCTTGAATTTCTTCGCTTATTATGAAATCAGAGTCTTTAATTTGTCCTTGCTCTTCTTTCACTTCTTTTAATTTTTTGAAAACTATGTCAAAATTATACTTTTTTTCTTCCATTGTGTGCCTCCACTATTTGACGATTTTTTTGCCGGATTGCGCTTCGATTTGAAGTCGAATGCTGTTAATATTACTCTCAGCACCACAGTTGGGACATTTAAAAACGTCACTATCTATTGGATACGGGATGTTGTCTTTTCTTAAGGGTACATTCTTTTGCAAATTGGCTTGGATAATAAATTTTTCTTTACACTTCGGACATCTAAAATCAATTTCTGCAAATCCTTTTGGCTTACCCTCTGGTGGACGTTGGCCCGGCGCAACGGCAAATCTATAAATTGTGATCCCACCGTTTTAAATATTTTGTAAATATTTGTTTCAAAGCTCATTCTCAATAACGTATAATACTTTAAAATAGCTTCATTTAATTCATTCTGAACCCTGAAATCAGTTATTTTCAAACGCATTTCTTCAAAATCATCAATCTTTATTGAGCGCCCATGTGTCAACCATTTAGACTGTCGACATAAAGTGGCGGCTATTTCAGTTGCACGTTTCTTTTTTTCCTTTTCAGTTACAGTCTTGCCTGTAGTATTATGTTTATCCCAATATTTAAATTTATATTTGCTCAGCCATTCAGTGACAAGCTTTTGGGAAAAGTTCTGTACGTTTTCGCAATGCTGTATCTCTCCCGGCGAAATATTCTGAAGGATTGGGATATAGGCAGGATTCAACTTGCCTTCGTTTAATACTTCTTCTTTAATCTTTTCAAGTCCCTCTAAAAATGCTTCGGCAGAAAATCGTTTATTGTTAGTAATGATCTGCGCATCAATTGGACCTAGAGCAGACACAGAACCCATTAAGATTTCATCCCCTGCCATTGCGAATATAGTACCAGCACTTTTTGCATATCCTGGTACGATTATGCCTACCTTTTCATATTTATTTCGAACGAGTTTGACGAGGTCTTCTACCACTTCAGCAAATCCACCAGGCGTTTCGAGTATAATATCAATACGCTGGCCTTTTAAATTTGCCAACTGATCTTGGAATGGTAGTAAATCAGAATAATCAATTGAAATAGGTGCATTGCTTTTAGTTAAGTCACTGGCATAAACGAGAATATCACGATCGCCCCTTATCTGAGATATCCGCTTGAGGTGTCTCTTCCTTTCTTGGGTGATTTGATCAAAATTAAGATGCTTGTCCAAATATTCAGAATAAAATCCCATCATTTATTCCAAATTTAGTTAACCCATTTAAATACTTTTCATAATTTGTAAATAAGCCTTGATAATCGAATGGCGCGTTAAAATAAGGTGGGGAAGTAACTATCAAGTGAACGCTCTCATTTGAAAGCTCTTCCAACCTCATACAGGTACCAAAAATTATTTTGTGAAAAGTTTTTTATAAACCTGTAAGAAAATAAAAATATAACAAAATTCAATATCTTTTTAAAAATATAATGAATTTTTATGAATTATAAAATAAAAAATCTGCCCTCTATTTTTATATCAGATTCGGTGTTGACCCACGAATTGAACTGAAGATATGCCAACTACATGGTTAATTTATTTACCTTTAGTCACTTAATCGGTTTTTCTATCGCCTCCAATGAACGCAGGCGCGCTTCATACGCTTTCAGCATTTCCTGTTGATTTTGTACCACTCTGGTCAGAATAGCGACAAAATCCATCGGACTGAGCCCTTTGCGATCTTTGGTAGCCACCAGTTCCGGCACATCTTCCGCAATAAAACCGAGGTTGAGGTCACCATCCGGATTGATGGTATATTCATACATAACCGGTTTTAAATGGGTCAAAACCTCGAGGGCCTGATCGCCGGAGAGCTCCTGTATATTTTTTTTGATGCTGCGGCTGGAGCCGTCGATCCAGGCGCCGCCGTCACAATAAGCGCCCAGACTCGGGCCATCACCGATCTGGATTTTATGGGCAGGCAGGGTGGTGCCGATGCCAACATTCCCTTCAAAATAGTTTTTTGCGCCGGTGGCAAATACACAAAAATCTCTTACGGTTGTACGCTGGTTGTCGCATTTCATTGTAAAAGTGCTATGATTACTTGGAATAGGCGCGCCAAAATCATAGATGTTGGCCATATGAGCGGCAATCCAATCGTGCACATTGCTCTCATAGGCGATGGAACCGGAAGCAATGATATTGCCCGGTTCCGCGGTATTTTTATTAATGAGCACTCCATGGACGGCGATTCGGCTGCCCGTCGACAGGTCATTGGTGCCGGTGCTGCTGACAACGCCCTCGATTGAACTCACATTGGCGGTTGAAGTATTGCTAATGGTGGCATCATAGGCATAAATATTGCTCACCACCGTCATGTCCAGGTAAGGCATATCGCCGCTTTTAGAATCCGCTATATGTAACTGGCTCTGAGGATCGCTTGTAGCTATTCCGAGCCGGGTCGTATTATCAAATATCTGTCCGGTTACCAGCGCCGATCCATTCCAGCGCGGCACATAGCTGGTGGTGTTGTTGCCCACCTGCGGATCGACTTCCGTCATGCCGATGGTGATGGTTCTTGCACCGGCATTGGGTGTAATGGTGATAGGTGATGTTCCGATCAACGTGACATCGGAAGCGCTGCGTTCGATGTCGATAACCGCTTCATCCGCACCTGCCGTCTGAACCAGCAATCTCTGATTATCGCTGCCGGTGTTGGCAGGCTGCCAGGTTCCGTAACCCTGCGCATTGGCGGTTAGTACATAGCTGGCTGTCGCGCTGGTTCCCAGACGAAAACCGGTCATGGTAGCCGTACCGTCCACATCCAGTTTCGACGAAGGCGTATGGTTGAGGCCGATGGCAACATCACCGGCTTGGGTGATTCTCATAACAACATTATTGCTGCTATTTTTCACCTCCAATTGTGCCCATGTGACAGAGACCATGGCAAAGACACAGATCAGTATGAGATGTTGTATAGTTTTCATGTTTCCCTCCCTTGTAAAATATTTATTACAGGTCAATATTTATTATGACACTCTACATTATGTTGAGATTATATTTAGTCATTTAACGAATTATTTGTTAAATGACCATTTTTTAACCAAATGAGCATGAACATTTATATCAAAATTAATATAGTGTTAGGTATGGCAATGTCACATTATCATTAAATATAATAAGAAATATGCAATTATAGTGCCAAAGTTTAACTTGGAGAAGTACAGCCTAAATTCTATAAAAAAACCCCCTATCAATAGGGGGTATCGCCCAATTCACATAGATTCTTCTTAAATATAGAACTTGATTCATTGGCAAGTCGACGCCAGTTTATCAGTGAGCGCTCTGCGGTGAATAAAACCGTTGAACTGTTGAAATATAAAGAACGATCTCTGCCAGGCGCCGATTAATTGCTTTGACTGCATGCAATAGGGACTCATGCCGCCGGCTGTTACTCTGCTTCGAATTCAATTGATAATGGAAAGTATTTTCGAAAACCGGAAGCAATTTTCATTGTAAAATCGGTTCGCGTTGTTTCCCGTTCGGACATGCTCAGGGTGAAGTGAGGGTGATAGGTCCACAGTACCGACCCGGTTCTGGTGGAGACTAACGACATCGTCATCCGAATTTCGTTCTCTTCCGAGGATGATGACTCGCCGGTCAGGCAGCCGGTGATGAAAAACGAGGCGACAGCCAATCCCAATTCTTCGCCGGGGCTCAATTCTATGTACTCGGTTAAATCACAAAAAAGAATCGCATCCGCCCGATCCGAGATCAATCGTACCTCATCGGCGATAAGGGGCGCATAATCGGCGTACTCGGTCTCGAGGTCGTTCTCATCCACGACACCAGTTAAAAAACTCACCACATCCAGCCCCGCTTCTCTGAACAGAGAGACGGTAGAATCGGGGGGAATAAAGTGGATCGCCCTGATGCAGCGCGTCGCGGCAATATAATCATAAAACTGCTCATGAAAAGTCAAACCAAAGAGCCTCTGGTATCGGCCATCATCCGTGTAAATGAGCGGATACAGGGCGATTCGATGAATGGCGCGCTGCTGCTGCTCATATTCCGGGAACAGCTTATAAGGCGCGGCACAGGCAAAAATCATAAGAATTGCTGAGATAACCGCTATTCTCAACCAGAATCGAAAAACAGGCGTCTTATCCATGATATGCTCCCTCCTATGGATCATGACAGCGACGATCGCAACGCTATACGGCAGACGGCCGCGTCCGATGAAAATCTAGCTCCCTGGCATGCAGTGACAGTTTTTTCCATTTGTTAGGAATTCTAGGCTGATACGCTCAACCAGCCATGATCCCCATTCTACGGATTGGCAGCACAAAACCATCTTTATGATCCGCAACTTGATAGTACATGATATAAATTAATATATAAAACAATGCGGTATTGTACAAATAAAATATGATTTTTTTCTTGCTTAATTCCTGTTGGATTAATAATATGAATAAACAGGAGATGAAATGATAGTCCGGGCAATGGAACCCTATGGTGCCGCCCTGCAGGCTTATTATCATGGCCGGCGAGGGGCCGAGCTCATCGTGCGTCGAGATGACGGTCAGGAAGGTCGTATACCGCTCAAATATTTTTTTCGCGACGCCTCGGACCTGACGGCCATCGAAAAAGCGGCCCTTGATCGCTGCAGCGGCTCCATTCTGGATATCGGCGCCGGTTCAGGTATACATAGCCTGGCGCTGCAGCAAAAAGGCCTGGCGGTAACAGCGCTGGATATCAACCCGCAGGCAGCGGATATTATGCGTTCACAGGGCGTGAAAACCGTTGTATGTTCCGACATTTTTGCGTTTACCGGCGGACCGTTCGATACCCTTTTATTGCTGGGTCACGGCATCGGCATGGTGCAAACCATGGACGGACTGCAACGATTTTTAAACCACGCCGGTACTTTAGTAAAGCCGGGCGGGCGCATTCTGCTGGACTCGCTGGATGTCACCGTCAGCCGCGACCCGCTGAACCTAACCTATCACATGTGGTACTCCCACGTCATTATCCAGCCGTTTATATTCCGCATCGGTTATGCCCGCTCATCGGACGGCATCCACTGGACCAAAGTACCGGGCGAAGGTGTGGACGGCGCCGTGCTGGACTGGGGGCACGCCGGTAGTTTTGATGAATTATCCACGGCCTGGCCTGCGGTCATCAAAACCAAAGAAGGGTTCATGATGTGGTACTTTGGCTACAGCGGCAGCGGCGGCGGCACCGGCTGCGCAGTCTCATCCGACGGCATTCACTGGAATCGGGTCGCCGGCGGTGAACCGGGTGGCGCCTGTCTGGTCGGCGCGCTGGGGCTTTCGGTTTTACCGATGGACGATCAATTCAAAATGTGGTACGCGCACATCGACGAAGATCGCATCAATCTTGCGTTTTCTCAAATCAATACCGGTCTTACCACCACTACGGCTGCCGTACGACCGGAACAATTCAGCCTCGAACAAAATTACCCAAATCCTTTTAATGCCGAAACCACCATGGCTGAAAAAGATGTGTTTGATCAGATGAGGAAATCGGACCGAGGCTGCTGAAGGAGCAATCACTGCCGTTGAACCTCAATCGTGCCGTAATGCCTCCACCGGATTGACCCGCGCTGCGCGCACAGCCGGATAGAGGCCGGACAGCAGGCTGATGAGCACGGCGAATCCCAGCGAGCCCAGAATCAGCCACAAAGGAATATAAAACAACTCGACA
>JAFGSU010000386.1 GCA_016934435.1 Candidatus Zhuqueibacterota bacterium
ATTAGAAAAGACGCCTGAGCAAATATTCATTAATTCATTGCGAAAGGAATTTGAACTTTCGCCAGCAGAAAGCAAAGGGATATTGGATCTGGCCAAGCAATGTTTGTTTGGCCAGGCTCCTTTCGATGGCACTGTATTTCCAATCCAGTGCCTCCACTAATTTTGGATTAAGAATATCTGTGCCTCGCAACCTGCGGCAAGTTACGACAAATCGGTCGCATTCGAGGTAAATATGCAACAGCAGGTATTCTATCGTTTTCACACAATCTCATCCCGCAGGAACATGGCCGCGGCCCTGTCCAGATACCATTCCGCAGCGCCGTGCACCGGCTGCACTAACGCCGCCGGCAAATGTGTATGGCCGGCGGCGCCCTTGAGAATGCCCGCAACTATAGCCGCTTTCTTTTCGCCGCTGACCATAAAGATGATATGTCTGGTGTGGTTGATTACCGGTAAAGTCAGGGTAATTCTTTTTTGTCCGGTCTGAGGATGTATTGCTGACACACAAAAGGATTCGGATTCGTCCAGTGTAGTGGAGCCTGGGAACAGCGAAGCGGTATGCCCGTCTTCACCCACCCCTAACAGCATCCAATCAAAGACCGGCCAACCATTTTTCGTTTTACGCACGCTCTGCTCGATCTCTCGATGATAGCGCGCCGCTTCTTTTTGCGGATCGGCCTCCCCCCTCATACGATGTACATTGATTTCGGGGATATCGATGGCACTGAGCAAGGTCGTTAAGGTCATGCCGTAATTGCTATCGGGATGATCCGGCGGCACGCAGCGCTCGTCGACCCAGAAGATATGCACCTTCTGCCAATCGATACGATTCGCACAGGCTGTGGCGAGTATTTCGAAGAAAAGGCGGGGCGTTGTACCGCCGGAAAGGGCGACGGTGAACCGGTGGCGGTTTTTCGCAGCCCGAACGGATTGAATAAAGTCATCCGCCACGGCGGTTGCCAGCTTCTGGGAGTTTTCGAATATTTTAATGATCGGCGGCATCTGATGGCAGATAAGGTTGTCCCACTAATGGCGATGGCTGAAACAGCCGTTCCGTGTTAAGGTCACTTAAAGATTTTCTTTAAAAAGCTCCGGTGACGCGATAATCAGATATTTTTCTAATGCATTGGCGTTTGGGTATTAAGTATTTTTGCCGGTATTTTTGGAGTGAGAGCGTCCTAAAAGTTCAAATAATGTATATATTCTACGTTATTAGTGCCTTCTCCCCCATTTCTCAAGGGGCCTGTCCGTCTGTTTTTTGGCGGAGAGAAGGACAGGATGAGGTGGCCATGCCGTCGCTTAACAATATTCGATAGTTGTCATTGCACTTTTTGGACAGCCACATGCAGCCCCACAGAGGCTGTACTCCATAATAATTTGTATTTATTGAACTAATGATCTTCTGCAAATCATTTTAGAGCGGGCAAAAAGTATTTGTCAGGATTATAACTCACAATAGGAATCATCACCGGTCAGATTGCTGCAGGGATAGCGCCAGTCTTCTCCTGATTGCTCGAACAGCAGGCTGGCCTCCTTCGGTCCCCAGCTGCCGGCCGGATAGCCGTAGAGTTTAATGCTTCGATCGCTCGCCCAGGCCTGCAGGATGGGATCGATGAACCTCCAGGCCGCCTCGACGCCGTCGGCGCGCGCGAACAGGGTGCTGTCACCGTTTAATGCATCCAGCAAGAGTCGTTCATAAGCCTCGGGGAGCTCACTGTTGGCCAAATCGGAATAGTGGAAATCCATGCCGACATTCTTGATGGTATAGCCCGCTCCCGGCACTTTCATGCCGAATTTCAGCAAAATACCCTCGTCCGGTTGAATGCGCAGGATCAGCTGATTTTCGGCTGTAGTGCCGCCGGAGACATATTTGAAGAGATGATGCGGCGTCTCGCGAAAATGGATCACCACCTCGGTGACGCGCGTCGGCAACCGTTTGCCAGTGCGGATATAAAACGGCACTCCGCCCCAGCGCCAATTGTCGATTTGGAATTTCATCGCAACAAAAGTCTCGGTCTGCGAGTCGGGATGGATGTCCTTTTCCTGGCGGTAGCCGGCCACGTTTTCGCCGCGAATCATAGAGGCGATATATTGGCCGCGAATGACGTTTTCGATTTGAACCGGCGCCAGCGCCTGCATGATTTTCACTTTTTCATTGCGCACGGCGTTGGGCTCGAATAAAACCGGCGGCTCCATGGCGATGGTGGCGACGATTTCCAGCAGGTGATTCTGCACCATATCCCGCAGCGCGCCGGCGCTATCATAATAACCGCTGCGGTCCTCCACTCCGATCTGTTCGGCAGCGGTGATCTCCACATGGTGAATGTAATTTCGATTCCATAACGGTTCAAAAATGCCGTTGGCGAAGCGAAAAGCCAGGATGTTCTGCACTGTCTCCTTGCCCAGGTAATGGTCGATGCGATAAATCTGACTTTCGGCAAAAACAGCGGTTAATTGTACATTGAGCTCGGTGGCCGATGCATGATCTCGGCCGAACGGCTTTTCGACGATGATGCGTCTCCATCCGGAATCACTGCTCGGCTGCTGCAGTCCCTGCGCGCCCAGATGCGCGGCGATGGGCGCGAACAGCTGCGGTGGCGTGGCCAGATAGAAAAGATAGTTGTCGATGGCTTCCTTTTGCCGATCAATTTTCTTTAGGCGCGATTTGAGTATTCTATAAGAGTCGGTATTTTTAGAATCGAGTTGCTGATAGCGCAGATGGGTGGCAAATTGCTGTAGCTTTTTTTGCGGAACCGAATTTTTCCGGCCGAATTGACGGATGTTTTCCAGCATCCTGTGCCGAAATTCGTCGTCCGTCAGGGAGGTTCGGCCGAGGCCCAGTATCACATATTGATCGGGCAACAGATTGCCCTGGTACAGACTGAACAGGGCGGGCACCAGCCTGCGGCCGGTTAAATCGCCGCTGGCGCCAAAGATGACCATGGTGAAAGGATCGGATTTTTTCATATATTCATATCTATAAATTTTTCATGCCTTTGGCATGATTCTGCAAGAATCTATTGTCGATAGCGCGCCCACACCATCGACGCCCATCCGAATAGCTAATAGCAGGGGATATCTTCAACCTGCCAAAAAGCTGACTTTCAATAGACTAATCCCGCTTCACCAACAGACAGAACCCATTGTGTTCTACGGCTCCGATATCAGCTGCTTTATACTCTCCACCACCCGCTCCACCGTCAATCCATATTTCTTATACACCTCGCCGTGGGGCGCGGAGGCACCGAACTGATCGACGCCGAGGACGATGCCGCGACTGCCGGTATATTTATGCCATCCCAGAGTAGCGCCTGCTTCCACAGCCATACGCGCGTTGACGGCCTCCGGCAGAACACTCTGCTTGTAATTGGCCGATTGCCGCTCGAACAATTCCCAGCACGGCATGCTCAGCAAGCGAACTTTGACTTTATCTCTCAACTGTTCCAACGCCTGCAAACACAGATGTACTTCCGAACCCGTCGCCATCAGAATAACCTCCGGCTGTCCCTGACAGTCGGCGATGATGTAGGCGCCTCTGAGCGCGCCCTCGGCCGGCGCATAGTGCGTACGATCGATGGTTGGCACATTCTGGCGCGACAGCACCAGCGCCACGGGATGATCCTTGATCTTCATGATATGCTTCCACAAAACCGACACCTCATTGGCATCGGCGGGCCGAATGACGTCGAGGTTGGGCATGGCGCGCAGAGAGGCAAGATGCTCCACCGGCTGATGCGTGGGGCCGTCCTCGCCCAGTCCGATGCTGTCGTGGGTAAAAATGAACAGCGACGGAATTTCCATCAGGGCTGCCAACCGGATGGCCGGCCGCATATAATCGGAAAAAACAAAAAAAGTAGCGCCGAATGGTCGCAGTTTGCTCAGGGCCATGCCATTAACAATAGCTCCCATGCCGAATTCGCGAATCCCAAAATGATAATTCCGGCCGTTAAAACCATTACTTGTAATGGAATTCGAGCCTGAAATCGCGGTCTTGGTCGAAGGCAACAGATCGGCGGCGCCGCCTAACAGCCACGGCACCCCACCGGCGACGGCATTCAGGACTTTGCCATTGGACTGACGCGTGGCCAATCCCTTTTCATCCGCCGGAAAAACCGGCAAATTTTTATCCCAGCCGGCCGGCAGTTCACCTTTTTGCATCTGCTCAAAAACCCTGCCGAGATCGGGGTGTTGTTTGCTGTAATCGTCGTAGAGTCTTTGCCAGTCGATGAAATGCTTTTGGCCTCGCTCCTGAATAGTTTTTGTGAATTCTTTCACTTTTTCCGGTATGTAAAAGGTTTTATCGGCATCCCAGCCGTAAAAGGTTTTGGCGGCGCGGATTTCTGCCTCACCCAGCGGCTCGCCGTGCGCCGAGGCGGTATCCTGCTTGTTGGGTGCGCCGAAGGCGATGTGGCTGTCGATGATGATCAGGCTTGGTTTACCTTTTGTTGCAATGGATGTTTGCAGAGCGCCATGCAAATCATCCAGATTGTTGGCATCGGTCACATGCAGCACCTGCCAGCCGTAGGCGGTGAACCGCGCCGCAACGTCCTCGGAAAACGCCAGCTCCGTGCTGCCCTCGATGGTGATGCGGTTGTTGTCGTAGATCCAGCA
>JAFGSU010000387.1 GCA_016934435.1 Candidatus Zhuqueibacterota bacterium
GGAGCTGCGCTTGAATCTCATCAATGCCGAACGCGGCGTCCAGCTGGCAAAGGATAATCTGGACAACATTGAGAAAAAATTTCAACGCATTAAAACCTTATTGGCCGAGGGCAGCGCCACCCAGCAGCAGTATGATGACCTGGAGACGGCCAACAAAGCCGCTAAAACGCAGTATGAGAACGCACGCACCAGTCTCGAAACGCTGAACGTCAAGGAGTCTCAGCTCATTACGCAGTTGGAATTGCTTGACAGCCAGTTGCGCGATACCCGGGTGATTGCGCCGATCTCGGCAATGGTCATTGAAAAATATGTAGAAAAAGGCGAAATTGCCCGTCCCGGCGGGCCCATCGCCAACCTGGCGGATTTGGACAACATGTGGATCAAAATCTACGTTAAAGAGACCGACCTGGCTCGTATTCGGTTGAACGGCGCGGCGGAATTGCGGGTTACCGCCTATCCCGAGCGCATATTCCCCGGAAGGATTTCCTGGATATCCCCCAAGGCCGAGTTCACACCGAAAAACGTCCAGACTAAGGAAGCGCGCTCGGATTTGGTTTATGCCGTAAAAATTGAAGTGAAAAACATCGATCAGATTTTGAAAATCGGCATGCCCGCGGATGTGACATTTAAGCAGGGTACAGCAAGTGACCTATGATATCAACATCGTGGATGTGAGCAAGCGATTCGGCAGCACCGTCGCCCTGGACGGTTTGACCCTGAACGTGCGCCAGGGCGAGATGTTCGGGCTCATCGGACCGGACGGCGCCGGCAAAACTACGCTGCTGCGCATCCTCTGCGGGCTGTATCTCGCCGATGCCGGCCACCATCTCCTGGCAGGAGTGGATGGCAGAAAAAAAATGAGAACCGTGCGATCCTTCATCGGCTATATGCCGCAGCGATTTTCTCTGTACCCCGATCTGTCCGTGGCTGAGAATATGCGTTTTTTCGCCGATCTCTTCCAGGTGCCCCACAAAGAACGGGAAATCCGGTTGCAGCGTCTGCTCGAATTCAGTCGATTGGGGCCCTTTATCGACCGTCGTGCCCACGCCCTCTCCGGCGGCATGAAACAGAAACTGGCCCTGTCGTGTACGCTGATTCACACGCCCAAAATTCTCCTGCTCGACGAGCCCAGCACCGGGGTGGACCCGGTTTCACGACGTGAATTCTGGAGCATCCTCGCCGAGCTGCGCGGCCAGGGCGTGACCATCCTGGTCACCACGCCGTATATGGATGAGGCGGCCAGGTGCGACCGCATCGCTTTCATCCATAAAGGCAAAATTCTGGTGACCGACGAACCGACAGCCATTCCATCGCTTTTCAAGAAAAATCTGCTCGAACTGCATTGCCGGCAACATGTAATGGCCGCCAGATTTTTGGAACAGAGCCGTGCGTTCGAGAGCGTTAAAATTTTTGGCGACCGGTTGCACGTCAGCAGCCATAAACCCAACGCCCAGACAACGCGCCTCATCAAGAGCACCCTTGCCGCCGCCAATATCGACGTTATTTCCATTAAACCGGTGCAGGCCAGGATCGAAGATGTTTTTGTGGAACTGTTACAATGAATAATCCCGTGCAAATCCCTTATTCCGTTCAGGTGGAAGAATTGACCCGCTGTTTTGGCTCCTTTGTGGCTGTGGATCATATCACTTTTAATGTGGCGGACGGCGAGATTTTTGGGTTCCTGGGCGCCAATGGCGCCGGCAAGACCACTACGATTAAAATGCTATGCGGCCTGCTGCTGCCCACATCCGGAAAGGGATTCGTGGAGGGATTTAACATTTATACCCAATCCGATCAGATTAAACAGAATATCGGCTACATGTCGCAAAAATTTTCCCTCTACGAGGACCTGCTGGTGCGGGAAAATCTGGAATTCTACGGCGGCATTTATGGCCTTGATAATCATACACTGCGGCAAACCATCGAGACCTCGGTCATGGCAACCGGACTGAGGGAGCATCTCGAAAAATTAACCCGGGATATTCCAGTCGGTTGGAAACAGCGTCTGGCGCTCACTTGCGCCATTTTGCACAAGCCTAAAATTCTCTTTCTCGATGAACCAACCGGCGGTGTCGACCCCATTTCGCGCCATCAATTCTGGAGCCTTATCTACGAACTGGCGGAAAAGGGCACCACGGTATTCGTCACTACTCACTATATGGAAGAGGCCGAATATTGCAACCGGCTATCGATTATGCACAACGGCCGCATCATGGATATCGGCGCACCGCAGACGTTGAAGGAAAAATATAAACAATCAACCATCGAAGACGTGTTTATTCAGTTGGTGAAAAAATGAAGCCGCGATTCATTGCCATCATGCAGAAAGAATTCATTCACATCTGGCGCGACCCGCGCAGCCTGACGATCATCATTCTGCTGCCGCTGGTTATGATATTTTTGTACGGCTATGCGATTACTTTTGATATCAAAGAGATAAAAATCGGCATTCTGGATCAGGATCGCAGCCCAACGTCGCGCGAAATGGTGCGACAACTGACTAAATCCGGTTATTTTGTCGTAACCGCCGATCTGCACGACCGCAGCGAAATAGAACCCGCTTTTCTCGGCAGGAAAATCGTCGCCGCCGTGATTATACCGGACAATTTCAGTCGCGACCTGAACACCTCGTTCCGGATTCCCGTACAGCTACTGGTGGACGGCTCCAATTCCAACCTGGCCACCGTCACCATCAATTACATCAAAACGTTTTTTCTGACCTATTCTTTACAGATTAACGCCCGGCTATTGAATGCGCCCATTGATATGCAGCCGCGGGTCTGGTATAATCCCGATCTGAAAAGCGCCAATTTCATCGCACCGGGACTGGTGGCGGTGATCATGATGCTGATTTGCGCTTTATTGACTTCGGCCACCATCGCCCGCGAACGTGAGACCGGCACTATGGAACAAATCCTCGTCTCGCCCATTCGATCCGCCGAGATCATCGTCGGCAAAACCTTTCCCTACATCTTTTTGGCCATTATCGATGCCATCGCCATCGTTGTGTTTGCCTGGGTCGTATTCAAAGTCCCTTTCCGCGGCCATCCGCTGCTGTTTTTATTTTTTGCCGTGGTGTATGTGTATACCTGTCTGAGTCTGGGTATTTTTATCTCCGCCCGGGTCAAGACCCAGCAGGTCGCCCTGATGGCGGCGCAATTGGTGACGACGCTGCCTTCGCTGCTGCTGTCCGGTTTTATTTTTCCCATCGTATCCATGCCGAAGGTATTGCAGTTGATCAGTTATATAGTGCCGGCTAAATATTTTCTCGTCATTATTCGCAGCGTCATGCTCAAGGGTGTGGGCATGGCGGCGCTGTGGCAACCAACCCTGTTTTTGCTTGTTTTCGGCACATTGCTGCTTTTCATCAGCGTGAAACGCTTTAAAACCAATCTGGAAGGATAAAGCCGTGCACCGGATAAAATATATCATTCAGAAGGAATTCCGCCAGATCCGTCGCGATCGCCCCATGCTGATCATTCTATTCCTGTTGCCCATCGTTCAGCTGCTGATCCTCGGTTATGTGGTGTCGTCGGAAGTGAAAAATATCCGGACCGTCATTTGCGATCTGGATAACACGCCCCTCAGTCGTGATCTGGTCGGACGGCTGATCAATTCCGGATATTTTGACGTCAAATATTTTGAAGCGAGTGAAAGCCAATTGCCGCAATATTTTGATCTCGGCAAAGCCATGGTCGCCCTGGTGATACCGCGCCACTTTGCCCGCGATCTGGCCCGTAACAAACCGACACAAATTCAGGTGCTGATGGACGGCCAGGATTCCAACTCCGCCGTCATCGCCATGGGGTATATCGGTGGTATTCTGGAAAATTTTCTCACCGATCGATTGACACGGCAAATGGCGGAATACGCCGGGGTTCTGGATATCCATCTGGTCACGCCGGTTATTCGCGTCTGGTACAACGAAGATCTCAAATACAGCAATTTCATGGTGCCGGGTATTGTGGTGTTTCTGTTGACCATGGTCACTTCGCTGGTGAGCGCCATGGGATTGGTGCGCGAGCGCGAACTCGGCACTCTGGAACAATTGCTGGTGGCGCCGATCAAAAAACATGAATTGCTCATCGGCAAGCTCATCCCATTCGCTATTCTCGGATTTGTCGTCTTGACTCTGGGCATCGCATTAGCAAAGGTCTGGTATGATATTCCCATCGTTGGCAATTTAGGACTGATTGCCCTGTTTTCTTTTTTATATCTGTTTTCGACCCTGGGCATCGGACTGTTTGTATCGGCCTCGGCGCGCACGCAACAGCAGGCCATGTTTATGACTTTTTTTCTGCTGGTCTTTTTTATGCTCATGTCAGGTTTTTTTGTGCCGATCGAAAATATGCCCGAATCGATACAATATGTAACCTACTTGAATCCCATGCGCTATTTCATGCTGGTGGTGCGTGAGGTATTCATCAAAGGGGCAAATTTAAGTCATCTCTACTGGCAGGGCATCGCTCTGCTCATATTCGGCAGCGGCATTTTTACCTTTGCCACCATGCGATTTCAAAAACGCATGAAATAGGAGATGATACAATAAAAAGATGGTTTTTTTGTAAAAAAATATGTATAATAAAGTTTATTATATTTTAAATGAAAAGGTAACCCGAATTTTGTACGAGTCAGCAGAGGGAGCGGATAACGTGCCATTTACGGGATCACCGTTTTTACCTGTTGACATCGAATTGGTGTGAAATATATCAAGGAAATAAATGCCGGAATTGCCGGAAGTGGAAACCATCCGTCGCGGTCTTTTGCCGCGATTGAAGAACAAAATATTGCAGCATATTGTAGTTACAGAGACTCGATTGCGGAAACCGTTGCAGGAACAAGACCTGCGCCGTCACTTGCAGGGTCGTCGGATGATCGATATCCGGCGCCGTGGTAAATACCTGATCTTTTTGTGGGATAACAATGCCGCGATGTTGCTTCATCTTGGCATGAGCGGCCGGCTGGGATATTATCGGCGGCAGACGGATGCCGAGCCGCATACGCATGTTATTTTCACTTTTCAGCGCGGTGAGCAGTTGCATTTTCGCGATCCGCGTCGCTTTGGTTTTATTTGTTGTTACCGGGCTGATGATTGGCAGCAGTGTAGGCCCCTGAAACAACTTGGCGTGGAACCCTTGTCGCGTTTTTTTCGTACTAAATATTTAATGCAGCATTTGCAAAAATCAAAGCGACCAATCAAAAATGCTTTGATGGATAACCGAATCGTGGTTGGATTGGGAAATATCTACGCCAACGAGGCGCTTTTTCATGCGGGTATCCATCCGCAGCGCGCTTGCGACTCGTTGAATGAGGTTGAAACGGAGAGATTGCGTCTATCGGCCATTCAGGTTTTGCGCCGGGCGCTGCATCAGGGGGGCACGACGTTGAATGATTTTCGCGATACCCAGGGTGAACCCGGTTTTTTTCAGGCCGAACTAACTGTTTACGGCCGCGCCGGGGAGTCCTGCCGGCGCTGTGGCGCCAAAATCGAACGTTTGGTCCTGGCCGGCCGGAGTACTTTTGTCTGCCCCGGGTGCCAGCGATGATTTGTTCACCGATTCTGCGCCTGCAGGTTAATCAACCCCGTAGGTGGCAGATTTTCAGTTCGCGGATTAACGCGGAATTTGGATTCTTAAAACGGGGCAAAAATGGGTGATATTTTATTGGATCGAGCGATATGAAAGCCGAAAGATTTTTCCTCAGCCTGGGAGAGAAAGCGGTCTCTTTTTTCACTACGGTGACCGAAATATCTCAGCTGCTGGTGAATGCCATCAGAGCCCTGCCCAGCGTATGGTTTTACCGCAGGCAACTATTGGAACAGCTCTATAATTTTTCCGTTAAAACCTTGCCCATAGCGGCGGTGATCGCCGTGTTTATCGGTCTGGGCGCCACGGTTCAGGGTACGTATCAAACCTCTGAGATGATTCCGCGCGCCACGGTGATCAATGTGATATTCAAGAGCACGGTATTAGAGTTGTGTCCGATTGTGTTGTCGCTGGTGCTGGCCGGTAAGTTAGGCGCTTCGCTGGCGGCGGAAATCGGCAGTATGAAGATTTCCGAGCAGATCGAAGCCCTGGAGACGATGTCGCTGGACCCCATCGGATTTTTAGTGCTGCCGCGTATGCTCGCCGGCCTGATCATGCTGCCGGTGATCACCATTTTTGCCAATTTCATCGCCATTTTCAGCTGTTTTTTTGTTTCCGTGGTGGTGACCGACTGGATTTCGGCGCAGGAATTCGCCAGCGGACTGGAGATGGATTTTAAGATGTTTGAAATGTATTTCGGCAATATCATCAAGCCGGCCGTTTATGGCTTCATCATCGCCCTGATCGGCAGCTTTTTCGGCATGCGCACCAGCGGCGGCGCCAAAGGCGTGGGAACCGCCGCCACCAACGCCGTGGTGCTCTCTGCGGTTTTCATCGTCATTTTCGACTATTATCTTGGAAAACTCCTGTTATGATCAAGGTCAAAAATATTAAAAAAAGTTTTGAAGAATCGCTGGTATTGAAAGGCGTCAACCTGCAGATCGAGGATAGTGAAACCCTGGTCATTCTGGGGCCGAGCGGTCAGGGGAAAACCGTATTCATCAAAACACTGGTCCGCCTGATCCAACCCGATTCGGGTAGCATTTATTATGATGATTTAAACGTTCTTAAAATGCCCAAGAAGGAATGGCTCAAATTTCAAAACAATCTGGCCTTTGTTTTTCAAAACAGCGCCCTGTTTGATTTTTTGGATGTGCGGGAAAATTTGAATCTGTTCCTGCGCATGCACAAGGACATGTCGA
>JAFGSU010000388.1 GCA_016934435.1 Candidatus Zhuqueibacterota bacterium
ATGGGAGATACGATTCGATGAATAAAAATCTGTTCAAAACCTTCACACCCCCTTTAATCGGTTTGTTGCTGTGCATCATCCCGGCGAACTTCATTGGCGCGCAAACCACGGAAAAACCGGATGAAAAAACAAAATCCTTCACCATACAAAAAGAACTCTGGGCGACGCCGTTCAAATCGCAGGGCGAGACCGGCACCTGCTGGTGTTTCAGCACCATTTCTTTCCTCGAATCCGAAGCGCACCGCCTGGGTCGCGGCCAATTCGAATTATCGCAGATGTACATCGCCTATCACGCCTATCTGGAAAAAGCGCTGCGCCACGTACGCAGTCACGGCGAATCCGCCTTCCGCGAGGGCGGCCTTTCGCACGACGTGCTCTTTCTGATGAAAAAATACGGCGCCGTGCCTAAATCAGCCTATACCGGTCTGCAAGATGATGCCCAAAAACACGACCACCGCGAGATGTACGCCGCCCTGTCGGGACTGCTGTCCGGCGTCATCAAATCCGGCAACAGGACGCCGATCAGCGGCCGCTGGACGGACGGCCGATTTTCTGCAACCTGGTTCGATGCCTTCCGCGGCTGCCTCGACGCCTACCTCGGCATGCCACCTAAAACGATTACCTTTGACAATAACAACATGACGCCAAAGCAATTCGCCGATGATATCCTCAACATCCCGTACGACGACTATATCGAAATCACCAGTTATTCCCTCTGGCCGTTCTACAGCAAAGACGAGCTGCTGCTGCCGGATAACTGGCTGCATCACGACGAATTCTATAACGTGCCTTTAGACGATTTCATCCGCATCATCGATCATGCGTTGACGCACGACTTTTCCCTGGTGGCCGATCTGCACCTCAAAGGCGCGGAGTTTCGCGATGTAAATCCCTACATCCTCGGGCATGATGAAGCGTCCGGCAAAATCATCGATCAGAATGAACGCGACACCATGCTGGAAAACTGGCGCACCGAAGATGTCCACCTCGAACACTTTATCGGGCTCGGCAAGGACGAAAGCGATAAAAAATTCTACAAAGCCAAAGACTCCATGGGCTCCGAGCACGGCGAAGAGGGGCCCTATTACAGCAGAGAGTACTTTTCCGAAGGGTATGTGCGATCGCGGGTGTTGTTCATCATGCTGCACAGGGACGGATTGCCGGACGATATCCGTATTAAACTGGGGATCTGATAGAATAGTGCCGGAGACAGGCATCACTGTTGCGATGCCCGCAAATGGGGGTTTTATAAAAATCGCACTTTCATCGAAAAAAAATAGTATGTTATTATTACAATTTTTTTTATATTAATATTACAGCCAGTTTCTCCCTCCTGAACCAGCGTATTTTCCCTGGATGTATTCACCATCTTACATAGGCGGGCGACCCTGTCTCTAATAAGTGTGTTTCTTGTTGTAGATTAAACGATTTGCAAAAGGAGCGTACTATGAAGACGAACAAGGTTGTTGCAAAGGGTGTATATATTCTCATACTGATCTCCCTTTCGATGGCGCTGTCGGTTGCAGCGCAAGCCGATTTAATTCTCTACAACGGCAAAATCATCACCGTCGATCCGCAGGATCATATTTATCAGGCGATCGCGGTGAAAGACGGCAAGATTCTCGCGCTGGGCACCGACCAGGAGATCATGGCGCTGGCCGGCGTGCATTGTCTCATGGTGAACCTCAAGGGCAAGACTGCTACGCCCGGCTTGATCGATTCCCACTATCACCTGATGTATTATGGCCGGCAGTTCTGGCCGGGGTTTCTCAACATTCGCCATCCCGACGTGCAAAGCAAGGACGATCTATTGCAGGTGATCAGTCAGTACGTCCAGGGCCTTGAACCGGATGACTGGGTATCGGGCAACCAGGGATTTATCCTGAAAATGAATGAAACTATCGACCGCTATGACATCGACGGCGTGGCGCCGAACAATCCGGCTTACCTGCGTCATTGCAGCGGCCAGTATGCCGTGGTCAATACACGCGCCCTGGATATTGCCGGCATCGATAAAGATACGCCTAATCCGCACGCCAGTCTTATCATGCACGACGAAGACGGCGAACCGACCGGCATCCTCTCCCACTATCCGGCGGAAAATTTAGTCGCTCAGCACGCGCCCGGCTATGGCGACCGCACCGAGGAGGAAAAATTCGACGACATCGAAAAGGGGCAGGAACTCTGTCTGCAGGCAGGCTATACTTCGATTCAGGATGTAATCGTCGGCAGTTCGGACGACATTCGCGCCTATAGAATGTATGCCGAAGCGGGGAAACTCAAAGTCCGACTGTATGCGATGCTCTATTTGAATACCGAGGAACAGGCTAATTATTATGCCCAGAATTATCATCCCATCGACACCGGACGCTTTGTCTTCGGCGGCTGGAAGCTGGCCATGGACGGCGGTTTAGCCGCCAAAACCACCCTGTTCTACGACAAAACCATGTTCGCGTCGCTGCTTTCTTATCCCTATCATGAGCAGGAAACATTCAACCGCATCATATCGACCCTGCACAATACCGGTTTGCAGATTGCGGTTCATGTGGGCGGAGATGAGGGCATTGATATGGTGCTCGCCGGGCTCGAGCGGGCCATGCAGGCCAATCCGCGCCCGGACCCGCGCCATCGCATTGAACATGGATTGTTCCCGACCATGGCGGCGATGCAAAAGATGAAAGAATTGGGAATCATCCTATCCACCCAGCCGCAGTGGATTACCTGGTATGGTGATGGCTATCAAGAAGTAACCAATGAGGCGACCATGGCCTTACTGCTGCCATTTCGCACCATGTTGAGCATGGGCATTCATATGGCATTCGGCTGCGATGTGCCCGCCTCGCCCTATCAGGAACCGAAATGGGCGTTTGCCGGCGCCGTGGCGCGACGGTCGTCATCCGGCATTCCGTTATCCCCCGCAGAACGCATGACCATACAGGAAGCCCTGTACACCCATACGATGGGTTCGGCCTATGCCAGTTACAGCGAAGACGTCACCGGTTCATTGGAACCGGGCAAATACGCCGACATCGTCGTCTGGTCGCATGATCTTTATACCATAAGCGGACCGGCCATCAATGATCTGGCCGCGGAGATGACCATCGTCGAAGGTGAAATTTTACACGATACCGGCATACTGCCGATGAAATACGCGGTCGGAACATGGCAGAGCGCCGGACAGATGCTTCACCCGCGCGAGAGTCACACCGCTACGCTATTACAGGACGGCCGGGTTCTCATTGTAGGTTGGAGCACCAACGAAGCGGAATTGTACAATCCGTTCCGCAACAGTTTCACAGCGACCGGCGCAACCGTGAAAAACCACTACCAGGGTTCCACGGCCACCCTGCTCAACGATGGTACGGTTTTGATTGCCGGTGGCGTCAACGCGCAAAAATATGCGGAGCTCTATGATCCGGCCACCGGCTTGTTCACATTGATTTCCGATACCCTGCACGCGCCGCGGTGCTTCCACACGGCTACATTGATGCCGGACGGCAAGGTCCTGATCGCAGCCGGCCAGGATAAGAATGGACCACAGACGCACGATAAAGCCGAGATTTACGATCCACAGGCCCGGACTTTTACACTCACCGGCAGCCTCACGCAACACCGTTCCGGCCACACAGCGACGTTGTTGCAGGATGGAACCGTGCTAATAACCGGCGGCACTCAAACGACCACACCCGGCTCGGGTTTTTTCCTGGACGCTTGCGAACGCTATGACCCTGTAACCGGAACTTTCAGCGCGATCCAAAGCATGCATGCTCCTCGCATTAGCCATGCTGCGACGCTGTTGCCCGACGGCCGCGCCCTGATCAGCGGCGGCGCCTGGGATGAAAACCGCAACGAGCTCTATGATTCTAAAACCGATACCTGGAGTTATACCGGCAAGATGAATGTGACAAAACAGACCGACCACAGCGCAACACTGCTGAACAACGGCCATGTGTTGCTGGCCGGCGGAAGAAATGCAACAACAACTATGGATTCGGTGCAAATCTATTATCCGGAAACCGACACATATTATTCCGTCGACAACCTGCTGGAGAAAAGAACCGGACATACCGCGACGCTGCTCGACAACGGCTCGCTTCTCATCGCCGGCGGCTGCAACGATGAGAAGACGCTGCAATCGGCCGAGTTGTACCGGTTCGATCCGACCACCGACATCCGAATAAAAGAAGACGAAGCCGAACCGGAAATCCTGTCAGATTTTACGCTTTCGCCCAATTATCCCAATCCGTTCAACGCCGGCACCAGGTTTCACTATCGATTAGCAACGGCGCAGCGGGTGCATATCGCTGTTTATAATCTGCGCGGCGAATTGATCCGGACATTGGTTCACGCGTCGGGAACCGCAGGCACTCACCAGGTGAGCTGGGACGGCCTGTCCGACACCGGGGGGCAGGTCGGCACCGGCGTCTACATGGTGCGCATGACGACAAATGAACGGCTCATCAGCCGAAAAGTGCTGCTGCTGAAATAAGTGCAAATGTCAACTCAGACCAAACCCCCGTCTTTTTACAAAAGACAGGGGGCTGAATAATCAGGCGAAACGCGGACATTCCTGTCCGCGTTTCATTTTAAGGCAGGGTATGAAAAGCTAACAGCACGCTTACATCAATTTCTTCAGATGGGACTAGATAAGTAAAAGGGGCTGTCCAAAAAGTTCAAAAAAAGAATGCTTATTTGTGGGCTTAATCTTTCATGTGGATCCCATTTAATCGCAATTAAAAAAGTCTTACTCTCACCCTGTCCCTGTCTCGAAAGCGGGAAAGGGAACTGGAAAAATAAGATTTTGTGGACTTTGGACGGGCTATCCCTGATCCTCTCCCCGAGAATGTTGGAAAATCGGATGTAAAGCGTTTAGTTGATCGGACGGAAAAAGAGTAATCAAAAATTCCGGCCATAGTTGCGGCGGCCATGCCCCCCCCGTGTGTATCCACCCGGACGGTCGTTGCGCGGACGAGCCTCATTGACGATCAGCGTACGTTCGTCTATTTCATGACCATTTAACTCCCGGATCGCCTTCAATGCATCCGATTTGGAAGCCATCCGAACAAAGCCGAATCCACGCAGTTCGCCGGTTTCCGGCTCTTTGATCAGCTTGACATCCGTAACCTCGCCGAAAGCCGCAAAAAGCTCACGGATCGTCTCTTCTTCAATAGTCTTGGGAAGATTCCCGACATAGATATTCACGTTATACACCTCCGATAAATACTTAACATAGCATCCCATCGAACCGGAGTCTCACAATCACTCTATGACCGTATAGGTCGACTTTCTTTTGCCTAACTAGTAGAGGAAAGTACAGACTTGACAACATGGGTTTGGGGAGTAAATGGCAGCCACCCTGATTGTTGAGGATGATTGGGATACTATCTGAGTGAAGTGGCATCAAATTACTTTCTATTAAATGTAAGAATACTTTTTAAATAATACAACCTTTTTTATTCCGGGTTTAAAAGATTTTTCACAATTTTCTTAATTACTTTGAAACTTTCGAACTGTTTTTTTCGTTTATTAAAATAGATCATTTCGAAATTTTCGAATTAAATGAATCCGATTGGAAAGCCCATGAACGAATTAACCAGAAAAGAAGAACAGATACTATTAGCCGTGCACGCCCTCGGCGATCAAGCCTCCTTGCTCAACATCAAAGAGCAAATCTACCGGTTCACGAATAACAATTATTCCGTCGGCACCATCTATGCGCCATTGAACAGACTCTATCTGAACGGCTATCTGACTTCAGACCTGATTCGCACACCGGAGAGCAAAAAGCCGGTGAAATACTACAAACTGACCAGACAGGGTTATCAGGCACTGGCTCAGCTGCGCAAACAGACCGATGAAATGTGGCAGGATTTTGTCATGCCGGCATTCGATAAATAGGTGACACCATGGGCCAAAAACCACCATTCATATTCTCCGTGCTGCGCTTCATTATACCGGGATACGACCGCGATCCGCTTTTCGACGAGCTGTGCGATTTCTATGAAAGTATCAACGCAGAAAAAGGCAGTAGAGCCGCCAATCTCTGGCTCAGCGGCGAGCTCCTGCGGTCGCTGCCGGGATTCTGTTCGGCTTATATCTACTGGCGCTACAGCATGGCGCGCTCTTATGTGAAACTGGCCGTCCGCAATATCAAGAAACAGATGTTGTATTCCATCATCAATATTGCCGGATTGGCGCTCGGTCTGACCTGCTCTTTGCTGATTTTCCTCTACATCCAGGATGAAGTTCGTTACGATCGTTATCACGAGCGGGCAGAGCAACTCTACAGAGTGACGATGCGTGAGGAAATCGGCGGCAGGACGGATCACTTTGCCGGCGTGCCGTTTGGCGCAGCGCAAACATTCGCCGCCGAGCTGCCGGAAATCATCCGATTGCAGCGGCTCGTCTTCAGCGCCGATGCGGCAGTACTGGCAAAACAAACCCACGAACTGCCGCGGCTGCTTCATGCGGATACCTGTTTTTTCAAGGACTTTACACATTCTTTTCTTTACGGCGATCCGGCCACAGCCCTGAACCAGCCGGGCTCCATAATCCTCACCCGATCCACGGCTAAAAGGGTATTCGGTCTCATAAATCCCATCAACCGCACCATCCATCTGGAACATGAAGGTGATGCGCTGATCACCGCCATCATCGAGGATGTGCCGAAAAATTCCCATTTTACCTTTGACGCGATTATTTCCAACTATCGGTTGCGGACACAGCAACCGGGCAGGTTCCATTCGTGGTTTGGTATCATCGGCTGGGCTTATATCCTGGTCGAGAACGGAACAAATCCGCGCCAGCTTGAAGCCAAATTTTCCGCCATTGCCGAAAGCCGTATAGGTCAAGCCTTGAAAGTCGGCAACATCAAAACGACGTATCCTTTACAAAAGCTGACGGATATACATCTCAAATCAAGGCTTCAGTTCGAAATGGCGGCAAACGGCGACATCCGCCTGGTCTATTTTTTCTCAGCCATGGCCGTTCTGGTGCTGGCGGTCGCCTGTTTTAATTTCATCAACCTTTCCACAGCGCGATACAACCAGCGGGCAAAAGAAGCCGGCATCCGCAAACTGATCGGCGCAGTCAGGAAGCAGCTGATTTCTCAATTTATCATCGAGTCTTTCATCCTTTGCTTCCTCGCGCTGATGCTGGCCATTATACTCATCCTGCTATCATTGCCGCTTTTCAATCAACTCACCGGCAAGACGTTCGGGTGGGAGCTATTCGAGCAAAAAATCTTCTGGCTCGGACTGATGTGCATCCTTTTCCTGACTGCACTGCTGGCCGGCACTTATCCGGCCATATTCCTGTCCTCTTTTCACCCCCTTGCCATTCTCAGGCAAGAGCACCTTGATGCTCGTAGAGGGATCATTACCAGGCATACGCTGGTGATCGTGCAATTTTGTGTTTCCATAGCCCTCATCTTTTGTACTTTTGTGATCAGTGACCAGCTGCGCTATATGAAAAATGCCGAACTGGGATTCAACCGGGAACACATCCTGGTGCTGCCGGTGCCCAAAGGCACATTGCAAACCAACTATCGGGCATTCAAGGAAGAAATTTATACAAATCCTCGTATCCAGCGCGCCTGCTACTCGGATGAAATACCGGGCAAAACGCGTAACGTTCTCACCTTCCGAACCGTTGGACAATCCGCCGTCGAGACCATCGCCCTGCAGGTGATCAATAGCGATTATGATTTTATCGATACCTACGGATTGGATATCGTTGCCGGGCGCAGCTTTGACCCGGATTTGCGCACCGATGCCGGCACCTGCCTGATAAACGAAACCGCCGCGCGCAGTATGGATGCAAATCTGAATGTGCTGGGCAAACAAATCAGGCACTCACAAAACGCACCTGTTCAGATCATCGGCATCGTCAAAGATTTCAATTATCAATCGTTAAAACACAGCATCGATCCCCTGGTCATCCTCTGTACACCCCGGGTTGGTGAATTTCATTATGAGCGCTATTTATCGATCAGAATCCATCCGGAGGATATCCGCGAAACTGTGCAGTTCGTTGCCTTGAAATATCGTCGCTTCACCCAGGGACGACCGTTTGACTATTTTTTCATCGATGCGTTGTTCCATTCGTTGTATCAATCGGAGGAAAGGACGGTAAAAATGGTTTTTATTTTCGCTGGTCTGGCCATTTTTATCGCCTGCCTGGGGCTGATGGGTCTCATTTCATTTGCAGCAGAACGCAGGAGCAAAGAAATCGGCATCCGCAAATCATTGGGAGCAACACCATCCGCCATTTTCCTGCTGCTGGCGCGGGACTATCTGTATATCATCGCCCTCGCCAACATCATTGCGCTGCCGTTGGCCTATATATTTATAAAGCATTTTTGGCTGCAAAATTTTTATCATCAGGTGCATCCGCGACCCATACTTTTTGTTCTGGCGGCTGTCATCTCGATCTGTATTACGTTTTTCACCATCAGTTATCAATCGATAAAAGCGGCGCAAATCAGCCCGGTAAAGGCTTTGCGCTATGAATAATTCCAGTATGGAATTAATCCTTGAATTGTGCGATTCGATCTCAATTTTCCACCTTTCCGGAATCCCTCAGCTTGCGGAAAAGCGATGAAGCGCTCAGTTCAATCACACCTTTAAATGGGAGCCTTTCATGCAAACCCGTACATCGCATGCCGTTTTGCTGATCCTGCTGGCGCTTATTTTCACCATTGGCCTCACTTTCGCCTCTCTGGAGCTGCCGCTGCTGGCGGATCAGCATCTGCGCGAAAAAGTCGATTTTCTCGATGTTGCCACCGGCTCCGGGGGGCTCAGCGAGTATAAAACCGAATTGTATTTACAGCAGTATCATCTGCGTACCATCGGTTATATCTGCCTGGCGCTGATCGTCATATTAATCGTCGCCGGATTTATTACCGGAAAAGCCGGATGGCCCTCAGCCGGAGCCATTCTGCTGTTTTTACCGGCGTTCGGCCATTTTGCCATGGCCATGTTTTTTCTTGGCGGTCTGGGATTTCTGCGCCTGATCTGGTTGCCGGCGCTCGACGTTTCTTACGATCTGATGCGACTCGGAGATATCATCTTCCTCCCCTATCGCGCCCTGCTAAATTTATCGGATTATTTCGGCGTATCCATCTGGCGGCAGCTCCCCTATGCTTTCGTCGGCCTGGGGCTGCTGCTGTTCATGCTGGGAACGCTGGCCTGGTTTTACGCCCGAATGCAGAAGAAAGGGGTGGCTGATTTTTGGGTCTATCGTATTTCCAGACATCCTCAATATCTCGGCTGGATCATCTGGAGCTATGGCATTCTTTTTTTGCCGGCGCCGAACATCAAAAAAATGTTCTCCCTATCCAACAGTCTACCGTGGCTGCTGGCCACCCTGGTCATCATCGCCGTGGCCATGCTGGAGGAAATTAAGATGAAACGCGAACGCGGCCAAGCCTATGAATCCTATCGCCGGCGAACGCCTTTCCTGCTGCCGCTGCCGCGGTTTCTCTCCCGGCTGTTCGCCCTGCCGCTGCGGCTGGTCTTTAAAAAGAAAGTTCCCGAAAGAAAAAGGGAGATCGCTTTTATCATCGTTTTTTATGGCGTTCTGCTTCTCGGCGCCTCTGCCTTTTATGCCGATTTTTTCCCTTCAAAGGCAAAAGAAGACAGGCCGGCCGAGCTGAGGGTGCGGGAACTGGCAACCCTAATCAATGAGACCACTCACTTTGGCGTCATGCGCCGGGCCGCGGCATCGCTGGCGCGGCTGGGAGAGCCGGCAGTGCAGCCTATGATCGAGCTGCTCAAGAGTCCGAATCCGCGCATACGCTGGTACTG